>JBIIAP010000102.1:0-9047 GCA_044239855.1 Sediminibacterium sp.
TCGCCTAATGCATTTTTTGATAACTCATTTTTTTTAACATGTTATTATTTATATTTGTTGAATATCAAAGGTGAGCTTTTATCGCTACTGTTGCCTTCACGGAACGTGTGAGCTTGAACAAGGTATTGCCAAAAGCGGGGCTGAACGGCTTCGATTGGACATTTGTGCAAGGTTCAACATTCGTTCTTCGATTGAAATTTTGTGCTAAAAATCCCCGCCTTCGGCAATACCCAAAACGACATGTGTGACTTGAAAGATAATCAACATGATTATCAATGCTATAAAACAGATGAGAGAAGGTCACTCAGTAAAGACTTTCAGGAGTAGTTACTAAACCATTTTGTGCTGCAATACTGGAAACAAAATTGTAGTGAGCGACAAAGAAAAACGGAGGCTTAGACTTCTGTAGGTGAGTATACAATGAGCTGAACGCAAGTGAACCAATGATGAAGCCTCGTAAAGGCAATAAAAGATGTCAAAAGTGGATAGTTACGTTTGTATCCACGATAAGAGTGAACTAGAGACCTGATTACCGGGTACGCGGCATCCGGGGTTAAGTTGGCAGGACAAGTATACAGGCTGTTTTATGGAACAAGTGAGCTCCATTTTGTTCTGTAAAATCGAAAGAGGAAGCAGGCATCAAAGGATGTGGATGAGAGATGGGGGGCAGACTTAGTCGTAGTAGTATTGAAGTTCTTCATAACGAGGGATGGAGTGAAGGGCTAAGCATGTTAGGTTTCAAAACAAATTACAACCGTAAAAGGGATGATTGATTATTATGAAACAAAATCACAGCCAATAACCAGTAAAAAGAGAGGCTCAATTTACCTAGTAAATTATGGAAAAGACTAACAAAGAAAAACCGTTTGACGCTGTAAAAATGATGCGAGATATCAGAGACAAAATCAGTTCTGAAACACAGAATATGACTTTTGACGAACTGAAAGCATATATAAAACAAAAGCTTGACAGCAACAAAAGAAAACTCTTTGGACAGTAACAATTGGTGGTGGATGGCAAGATTGTGCTAGCGCTTTTATTGGCGGCTTTGTTGGAGGAGTTAGTGGCTCAGCGGCAGAAGGAGTACATTCATTAATTAAATGGGCATTAGACTGGTAATTATGAAAAAACACACTTTACAAACTGTTTATAATTTAATTGGAGGAATGTGTATGTACACTACTATTTGTATTTACCTTTTTAAATTCGAACATAATGGAGCTTTACTTTTAAAAGGTTTGGTAGTAAGTATTGTTTTAGAATTTTTATTTAAAAAGATATTTAAGAACAATTAGTTAAAATACAATTAGCACCCCAAATAAAAACGCAGCAACGATATTTATTCATTGCTGCGTTTTACTATAATCGATATCAAATTAATCTCTGTAATTCAAAGCGGGCTTTCTATTGCCCAACAGTGGTTTGTATTGATAATCACCTTTAGCGCTTTTAAATTCTTCTTTGGCTTTATTAATTAAAGCGGCATCCGTAAATAAATCTATAGCCGTTAATGCCATTGTTTTAGCGGCTACCATCATTCCTTTGGTACCAATTTCGGTGCCACCACAAGCCACCGCTTGCCAGCTGTGTGCCGGTGTGCCCGGCACCCATGTTGCAGCACTTAACCCAACCGTAGGTACTGCATAGCTAACATCGCCCACATCGGTAGAGCCACCGCTTGCATCAACTGTTGCCGCTAATGGCGTTACTTTTTCGGAAGCAGCAATTTCAGGTGCTTTAAAAGTAAATGAAGCTTGTAGCTTTTGTGCAAAAGCAACTTCTTCCGAAGTATATTTTACCCCGCCTACTTTTTGTAAATTCTTTTGCATGACTTCGGCCAATGTTCTATTAATCAACAAATCGTGCGTGCCACCAATAATTTCATAGTCTACTTTTGTTTCTGTACCCATTGCCGCACCATTAGCCGTTTTAACCAACCTTTCAAAAATACTGGCTACCTGGTCTTTCTTAGGGTGACGAACGTAATAAAATACTTCGGCAAAATCAGGCACCACATTCGGTGCTTTACCGCCTTGCGTAATTACATAGTGCATTCTGGTTTCTTGTGGAACATGTTCGCGCATCATATTCGCCATATTGTCCATCGCTTCTACACCATCTAAAGCCGAGCGGCCTCTTTCCGGTGAGGCAGAAGCATGTGCAGATAAGCCGGTAAAACGGAACTTGGCCGATGTGTTGGCTAATGCGCTGGTCATGGTAATAGCATTATCATCTCCCGGATGCCAATGTACTGCCACATCCACATCATTAAATAAACCCGCACGCACTAAATACACTTTTCCGCTACCCCCTTCTTCTGCAGGGCAACCATACACGCGAACGGTACCGGTTAATTTTTTGGCTTCCAATAGTTTTTTAATTTCAATACCTGCCGCAACAGAAGCGGTACCAAATAAATGGTGGCCACAACCGTGTCCGCTGGTAACACCGGCTACAGGTGTTTTTTCTGCAGACGCATTTTGCGATAAGCCGGGTAAAGCATCATATTCCGCTAAAACAGCAATTACCGGTTTGCCGCTACCATAGCTGGCAATAAACGCAGTGGGCATTTCAGCCACACCGGCTTCAATAGTAAAGCCATTGTTTTGTAAAGTTTCCTGTAAAAGCTTACTACTTTTAACTTCTTTGTACCCCACTTCTGCAAATCCCCAAATTTTTAAAGCGGTGGTTTTATAGCCATCATAAGCGCCCTCTAAGTTTTTAATTACCTCGTCTTTTAAAAGAGCGGTAGGATTGGCTTTTTGAGCATTTAAACTACATGCTGCCAATACAATGGAACTGATAAGCAATAGTGGTTTCATTTGTATGTTTTTACTTTTGAATGAGGATGCAAGCAATTAATCTGTTTATACAAACAAATCTTTAAACAGTTGTCCGCCGGGCACTACTGCATATTTATCTAAGTCGGTAATGCCTTCGGCAGCAAGCACTTCTTCATCAACAAAGGTATTACCGGTGCATTGTGCAGCAGGTTTAGATAAAATAATATGTACGCAGTCTGCAATAATATCGGTGGTACGGCTCATTTTAGCCAATGCTTCACCGCCTAATAAATTTCTTACCGCGGCAGTGTCGATGGTGGTTTTGGGCCATAGCGCATTAGAGGCAATACCGGCACCTTTTAATTCGGCTGCCCAACCCAATGCAAGCAGGCTCATGCTGTATTTAGAAACGGTATACGCAATATGACCGCCCAACCATTTCGGATCGAGGTTAATAGGAGGCGATAACGTGATGATATGCGGATTGTTTCCTTTTTTTAGATAGGGGATGCAATGCTTAACTACTAAAAAAGTTCCTCTAACATTTATGCTTTGCATTAAATCAAAGCGCTTAGATTCGGTTTGTTCTGTTGCGGTTAATTGAATGGCAGAGGCGTTGTTAATCACCACATCAATACCTCCAAAACGTTCAACCGCTTGTTTTACAGCAGCTTCAATCTGATCTTCCTGTCTGATGTCTACCTGCACGGCCAGTGCTTTACCACCCGCCGCTTCTATTTCTTCTGCTGCAGAAAAAATAGTACCGCCTAAGCGAGCATCTTCCGTTACACTTTTAGCAGCAATTACAATATTAGCGCCTTCTTTGGCCAAACGAAGCGCAATGGCTTTACCAATGCCCCTGCTGGCACCGGTAATAAAAATGGTTTTGTTTTTAAAAGAAATCATAGTATTGAAGTTAGTTATTAATAGTATTGAATGTTTTTATAAAGCTAAAAATTCTTTAATTACCTGTTCTGTTTCCATGCAAGCTTCTTCTAAATTGTTGTTTACAATGATTTTATTGAATTGATGGCTGAACGACATTTCGTAAGCCGCTTTATTTACTCTAACAGCAATGTTTTCGGGCGTTTCGGTGCCCCTGCTTTCTAATCTTCTTTTTAACTCATCTACCGAAGGTGGTTGAATAAATATCGATAAGCAGTTGTTGCCAAACTGTTGTTGAACATGTATGGCGCCTTTTACATCGATGTCTAAAACAGGAAATTTACCTGCATCCCAAATGCTTTGTAACTCGGATTTTAACGTGCCGTAATAATTGCCTTCGTAAACCATTTCCCATTCAACAAATTCATTGGCTTCTATTTTAGAACGAAAAGAATCGAGGCTAATAAAATGATATTGCACCCCATCTGTTTCACCGGCTCTGGGTGCTCTGGTGGCCGCTGAAATAGAGAACGACAGCTGCGGATATTTATTTAATAAATAACGTGTGATAGATGTTTTGCCGGCACCTGATGGAGCGGTAACCATAATTAATTTCCCCTGTTCCTGGTTCATTTAAAGCATTTAACCGCAAAGAAACAAGTATTTAAATAAAAACAAACGGTAAAACGATTTTATATGATTGATTTTTTACAAATGCTTCACGTTGGGTATTTAATTTAAACATACTGCTACGTTCACTAGGCTTTAATTTTACCCTATTGGGAATAATATTTTTAAGTGCAGATACCTGTTGCTCCATAGCAATTAATGCGGACCCTAAAAACGACTAAAAAATTGCATAATCGGGTGATTTATTACAAAACGCTTAAACGAAACAGAAAAATGCTTGTTATTAGAAAATTATCAGTCAATTTTCTGATTGATTATTAGTATCTTTTCGCTTCATATGAAAGCAAAAAAACAGCTCTTATGCGTTTATTGTGGTTAGTATATTTAAAAATATCGGGATGGAAAATAAGTGATCAATACCCTTACCATCTTAAAAAATTTGTATTGATAGCGGCACCACATACCAGTGCCTATGACTTTTTTCTGGCTTTAGCCGTAAGAAGCTATTTGCGCATATATGATATAAGGTACTTGGGAAAAGAAGAATTATTTAAAGGACCGTTTGGGTTTATCTTCCGCAAAACAGGCGGTATTCCGGTAGATCGGTTCAATAAAAACGCCATGGTAGATCAGGTGGTGGATTTGTTTAATCAAAATGAAAAATTTGTTATTGGTTTATCGCCAGAAGGCACCCGTAAACGCGTAGAAAGATTAAGAACCGGTTTTTATCACATTGCTAAAAAAGCCAACGTGCCCATTGTAATGGCCGGTATGGATTTTAAAAATAAAAAAATCACGATAGCTCCACCGTTTTATCCTACGGATGATATAGATGCAGATATGAAATTCATTATAAATTACTTTGCAGACCTTCAGGGAAAAATCCCTGCTTATGGGTTAGGCCATTTAAAAACCCCCTAAAATCCCCCTCCTCCTATGACCAAACAATACCCAACGATTGTAGACCAATTCATCAAATTTGAAACAGAAAAGCCCAACCAGCTATTTTTATCGGAGCCGGTGAATGGTATTTACCGAGAATTTACCTGGAAACAAGCCGGTAAAGAAATCAGAAGCATTGCCAATTATTTACAAAATTGCGGTTTAAGCAAGGGCGATAAAGTTGCCATTTTAAGTAAAAACTGTGCGCATTGGATGATGACCGATATTGCGATAGCTATGGCAGGATTGGTTTCTGTGCCTTTGTATCCCAATATCACCGCAACCGGCATTAATGAAATCTTATTGCATAGTGATGCCAAAGCAATATTTGTAGGTAAACTAGATAATCCATTAGCACTAAGAAAGGGGATACCCGACGAACTGCTACAAATTAGTTTTCCATTTTATTTCAATGAAGGTTGTTTGAATTGGGATGATTTGGTAATGAACAACCAACCATTAGCAGGTAATTCTTCTGTTAAGCCTCAGGACTTATATTGTATTATGTACACTTCCGGCACTACCGGAAATCCCAAAGGCGTAATGCACAATTTTCATGCACTATCATTTGCCATCTATTCGTTTTTAGAAAGCAACCCTCCTTTTGTAAATGAAATATTTTTCTCTTATTTGCCCTTGTGCCATATAGCAGAAAAAATGCTGGTATTAAACGGTACCGTATTTACAGGTGCAACAGCCTATTTTGTTGAATCTCAGGATACTTTCGCTAAGAATTTGCAACACACCCAACCAACTGTATTTTTAGCCGTGCCTAGAATTTGGGAAAAAACCAAAGAAGAGATTTTAAAGAAAATGCCGCAGGAAAAGTTAAACAAACTGCTTAAAATTCCAATTGTATCGGGCATTATAAAAAAAGCCATTCAAAAAAAACTGGGACTATCCAGAGCAAAATATATTTATTCGGGCGCATCTCCAATTAATATAGCGTTGCTTGAATGGTTTGCCAAATTGGGAATCATTATACAGGAAGCGTATGGCATGACAGAAAACTCTGCCCTATCACATGTAAACAGAAAAGGGTTAACTAAGTTTGGCACTGTTGGCCAAAGTTATCCGGGTGTAGCAGTAAAATTGAGTGCAGAAAACGAGTTATTGGTAAAAAGCGAAGCCTCTATGTTGGGATATTTTAAAGAGCCGGAATTAACAGCAGAAATGTTTGAAGATGGATGGTTAAAAACCGGCGATGAAGGATTTATAGATGCTGAAGGCTATTTTACCATTACCGGCAGAATTAAAGATCAATTTAAAACCAGTAAAGGAAAATATGTAATACCGGCGGCAATAGAATCTAAGGTATTGGCTCACCAATTTGTTTCACAGGCTTGTGTAGTTGGTTCGGGTATGCCGGCACCATTGTTATTATGTACCCTTTCCGAAAAAGCACAAGTAGAAGAGCAACCATCAATAATTGATCGGTTGGTTGAATTGTTAAACACCATCAATCATCAACTGGAGCAACACGAAAAAATTGCGAAACTAATTGTTGTAAAAGAGGAGTGGACCATTGAAAATGGCATATTAACCCCCACCCTTAAAATTAAACGCAAGATCATTGAGCAATTGTTTCAACCATATTATGAAACATGGTTTAACTTATCAACAACTGTTTCTTTTGTGTAAAAGCAATATGTTATATTAATTGAAATTTTATGTTGAATAGCTTAACCTTTCATACAATTTATTTAATTTTATATCGCATAATTCTCCAACCCATTAAACATTTAAATATGACTAAAAATCTACTGGTTTTAGCTGCAGTCTCCTCGGTTGCACTATTTTCATGTGTTAGTCCGGCTAAACTCAGACAGGCTGAACAAAACTACACACAACTAAAAGGATCTCATCTGGAATTACAAGACAAGTACAAAGCTTTAAATGATGAGTTAAACAAATGTAAAAACGACAAAGACATCCTTGGAACGCAAAGAACAGGTTTAGAGTCGCAGATCAGCAGTTTAAATGACCAGTTGGCATATTTAAAGAAGAACAACAATACGGTAATGGATCAGTTAAAAGACTTATCTGTAATTTCCGGATCTCAGGCAGAAAGTATTAAAAAGTCTTTGGAAAATATTGGCGCAAAAGACATCTACATTAAAGATTTACAAGGTTCTATTGCTCGTAAAGATTCATTAAACATGGCATTGGTAATGAACTTAAAAGGTGCCATTGGAAATTTAGATGACAAAGACATTAACATTAAGGTAGACAAGGGTGTAGTTTATGTGGATATTTCTGATAAGTTATTATTCAAAAGCGGAAGCTATGATGTAACAGACCGCGCAAAAGAAGTATTGGGTAAAGTAGCTAAAGTGCTGAACAATCAGCCGGAAATTGAATTCTTAGTAGAAGGACATACCGATTCTATTCCAATTAAGAGCTCAACCGTTACCGATAACTGGGATTTAAGTGTGAAGCGTGCAACTACCGTGGTTAGAATTTTACAAGACACGTATGGTTTAGAACCAAAGAGAATGACCGCAGCAGGTAGAGGTCAGTATTTACCCATTGCAGACAACAATACTGCAGAAGGTAGAGCGGCTAACAGAAGAACCAGAATTGTAATTTTACCGCAGTTAGATCAATTCTTTAAGTTATTGGAAACAAAAAAATAATCGATTTACCGCAACGCTTTACCGGCGTATGCTGAACAATAGATGTTTTTTATAATTCTAAAAGAGGGCGAATGATGAATATGCATTCGCCCTCTTTTTTTGTATACGGTAGCAGCGCATCATTAAAACAATAAGTATGCTGTGTAAAACCAAGCCACATATGCCGGTATGCGTCTCTACACAAAACCACGTATCTTGCAATTGAAAGAGAAAAGTATGCAGGATTATTTGAAAGGATTGAACGAACCGCAAACCGAAGCGGTTACCCATATTAACGGCCCCATTATGATTGTGGCGGGTGCCGGGAGTGGAAAAACCAAGGTACTAACCACCCGTATTGCCCATTTAATGCATAAAGGGGTAGATGCTTTTAATATATTGGCACTTACTTTTACCAATAAGGCCGCTGCCGAAATGAAAGAGCGTATTGAGCGAATTTTAGGCAATTCGGAGGCGCGTAATCTTTATATCGGAACTTTTCACAGTGTTTTTGCCAGAATTTTACGAGCAGAAGCGCACCGCTTGGGCTATCCCAACAACTTTACCATTTATGATAGTGATGACAGCAAGTCGGTTATTAGAACGGTAATTAATGAAATGAATTTAGACGATAAGCACTACAAACCCAATGTGGTGGCCAACCGTATTTCATCGGCTAAAAATGGATTAATTGGCCCGGCAGAATATTTAACCGATTACTATCTTCAGCAAGAAGATATGCGCGCCAACAGGCAAGCCATCGGTCAAATTTATGCTGCATACGCCAACCGTTGCTTTAAAAACGGAGCAATGGATTTTGATGATTTGCTGTTTAAAATGCATGATTTATTAAAGAACTTTCCCGAAGTACTGCATAAGTATCAGCATAAGTTTAAATACATCTTAATAGATGAGTATCAGGATACCAACCCGGTACAGTATCAAATCACCAAATTATTAGCAGCAGTTAATGAAAACATTTGTGTGGTAGGAGATGATGCTCAAAGTATTTACAGCTTTAGAGGCGCTACCATCGAAAACATTTTACAGTTTCAAAAAGACTACGATGATGTAAAAGTGGTTAAGCTCGAACAAAACTATAGAAGCAGCCAACAAATTATACATGTTGCCAATGAAGTCATAAAAAACAACAAGGGTCAAATTCCTAAAAACCTCTGGACAGAAAATCCGG
>JBIIAP010000103.1:0-9009 GCA_044239855.1 Sediminibacterium sp.
AGATGGGTTTTACGCTATCGCTGTACCAGGTGTAACAAAATATTTTTAATAAAAACATTTATTCAAAACATCTTGTTTGAATAAAACGATGATTGTTTTCTCTATGTGTTGATTTTAGAGCCCGCCGGTTTACCACGGCGGGTTATTTTTTTGAATGACCAGTAAAAACTTTTAGCGGATAAAAATATAATTATCCGGGATTGTGTGCATCCGCTATGTGCTCATTGAAATCATTCAACAATTTTTCCGGCAATTGCTTTTGTGCAGCGGCACCCATTTTTTTCAACTCTTCTACACGGCCTATTAAATTTCCTTTCCCGGTATGTAATTGTTTATACGCTTCGTCGTAAGAGTCATTCGCATCTTTTATTTTTTTGCCTACCTGTTCTATGTTTACCAATAAACCACAAAACTTATCATACAATGCGCCTGCTTTTTCTGCAATATGAATGGCGTTTTTATTTTGTTGTTCTACTTTCCATAAGTCGGCAATTATTTTTAATACTGCCAATAAATTAGTAGGGCTTACCAACATGATTTTTTTGTCATACGCGTATTTCCATAGTTTTGTTTCTCCTTTTACGGCCTCTAAAAATGCGGGCTCAATTGGTACAAAAAGTAAAACATAATCTAGGGCTTCTGCATACTTAGGATAATTCTTTTTACTTAATCCATCTATATGTAATTTAATGGATTGAATATGAGCCTGCAATGCTTGCTCCTTTTCTTCACCGGGTTGTTCCTGCACATATTGGTCCCAGGCAATTAAAGACACTTTAGAATCAATAATTACTTTACGGGCATCGGGGTATGAAATAATCACATCCGGCTGCAAGCCATGACCCTGCTCATCCTTAATAACATTACCTGCGTTGTCGCGAATAAATTCTTGGGTTACATACTCTCTTCCTTTTGTAAGACCGCTATGTTCTAATATGGTTTCTAAAATCATCTCGCCCCAATTACCCTGCATTTTTACGTTTCCCTTTAATGCAGTAGTAAGATTATTGGCTTCTACACTTACTTGCTCACTCATTGAAACCAAACGCTCTATTTCTTTTCCCAAACTAAATCTTTCTTTAGATTCTTTATCGTAGGTTTCTTCTACCTTCTTTTTAAACTCACCCAATTCTGTTTGTAATGGCTTTAGAATTTCTCCAATTTTTGCTTCGTTTTTTTGCGCCATCTCCTGACTATTGGCTTTCATTACCCTATCTGCCAAAGCCTCTATCTCTAATTTTAGTTGCTCACTTATTTTATGATTATTTGAAAGCGCTTCCGCTTTGGCTTCTTCGGCTGCCGACAATTTTGTTTCTGCAATGGCCAATTTAGACAATAAGTTTTCTTTGTCGGATTGAACTTGTTTTGCTTCTGTTTGTGTATTTAATATCAATTCATCCTTTTGTTCTACTGCCAGCATTAATGCATTGGTTTTTCCCGAGAATCTGGCTTTTGTAATTAGCCAACCTATTAAAATTCCCAGTAGTGCAGCGGTAGCAGTAATTAAACTAGTAAATGTGTTCATTTGATGTATGGATTGGTATGTGTAAGTTGATAAATTGTTCAGATAAATATAAATGAAGTTTTTGTGAATTAGCCCTAATTTTTTACAAGTGTTTGTGTTAATTTATTTCAAAAAAAAGAGGCTGCTCTTTTTCAAGGCAGCCTCATAAATCAAAACTAAAAGTGTACTAGTATCCGTTATTTTGTGTTAATTTAGGATTAGCATCAATCTCCACCTGAGGAATGGGGAAGATCAATCGGTTGGTATTACATTTAGAATAATCCATTTTTTTAGGAATGCCCAATGAATCTTGTCCTAGTTTGTTTTTAGCACAAGTATTGGTGTATTCATTTAATGCAAGCATGGTACTTACCGCCGTTCCTGATCTTACTAAGTCGTCCCAACGTTGTCCTTCAAAAGCTAATTCTAATCTTCTTTCCTCTAAAATTGCTTTTTTAAGATCTGCCTGTGACATTGATGTAGACACATCTGCAAGTCCAACTCTTTTTCTTACTAAATTTAAGGTGGTGGCAGCATCTGCAGTTTTGCCGGTTTCGTTTTGTGCTTCTGCTTTCAATAAAACAATATCGGCCAACCTTAACATATAATAGTTATCTCCACTTGCCCATCCTCCAGGATGCTTTTGTTTAAAGTTAAATGGAATTCCAACAGCGGCATCCTGACATGGATTCCAGTTTTCATCTGGCCATGCGATAGGATCTCCATTTGCATCTTTTGTTAAGAAAACAATATTTGCATTTTTTCTTACAACATCTCCCTGTGCATCATAAGCTGCCACTAAATCTTTTGATGGTACGCAATATTTTTGCCATCCATCTTCCGGTGCCAAATATAGTTGTATGCCCCAGCTAGACGCACTCCAATTACCCTCTTCAAATGGAATTTCCATTATCGATTCTGCGTTAAACTTATGGTTGGCATCAAACAAGTCGGTATAACTATTTAATAAGGTATAACCGGCACTACTGCCAATTACAGCATTACAATAGGTCAACACTTTTGTATAATCACGATCAGATCTTTGTGCCCAAACCTTGGCCATTAATGCATTTGCTGCTCCTTTAGTTGCACGTACTTTGTTTTCACTTGCTGTAGAACCATAAGAATCAGGCAGGTTTAATAAAGCCAGTTCCAAATCTTTTACAATTTGATCATATACTTCTTTTTCGCTAGATCTGGCCTTTCTTGTTATGGAAGGATCCGCAGAATTAGAAGCCAACTCTAATGGTACACCTCCATAAGATTTTACCAGTTGATAATAATGAAATGCTCTTAAAAAGCTGGCCTCGCCAATAATTTGTTTTTTTCTATCGGCGGTAAGTTTTGCATCGGTTACTCCCTCAATTTTATTTAATAAAATATTTACCCGGGCAATGCCTTTGTACAAGGCCGACCAGTTTGCATAATTGTGTGAGTTACTTGGAGGCAAAGAAAAACGATCATAATCGTAAAAGGTTTCTTCATTGTTTCCGCCCGGATATGCATTATCAGATCTTACATCACTAGTCATTACATATTCCCATTGGTAATAATCCGATCCGTAAAATATATTGTAACAACCATTCAACACGTTTTCTATATCAGTAGCTGTTGAATAAGAGTTACCTGTTGTTAAGGATGTTTTAGGCTTGTCATCTAAAAATTTATTACATGAAAAGACTAAAACAGATAATGATGAGAAGAGAATAAATTTAAAATATGTTTGTTTCATGTGTTTTAATTTATTGATTTTTATTGGTCACATGTTATTCGCCTTGTATGCATTTGCTGTTGTATGCAAACTTTATGGATGGCTCATTTCATATGTTTATTATTTATTATTTTATTGGCCACATTCTATTTACCTTATATATTTTCAGCTCTTATACTTACTATATCGTTGGCTCATTACATGTGTATACCATTTTGAATAGTTACTATTTACTTTTTAATTAAAATGATACTCTTAAACCAAGAATGATGTCTCTGGATTGAGGGTATGTACCAAAATCAACACCCGGTGCAGTATTTTGATTTTTAGCAGATTCGTTCTTTGCACTGAAAGCGCTTACCTGAGGATCAAAACCACTATACTTGGTGAAAGTCAATAAATTTTCAGCTGTTAAATAAACTACGCAACGACTGATTTTTAACTTATTTAAACCTGCGGTATTAAAATTGTAACTCAAGGTTAATGCCTTTACTCTTACATAAGAACCATCTTCAATAAATCGGGTTGATGGTAAAGAGTTGTCTAAATTATTAGGTGTTGCTTTTGGAATAGATGTTACATCGCCAGGGTTTTTCCAACGGTTTAATACAGTGGCAGATTGATTCATTATCAATGACATTGACTCTGACAGTATTTTTGTAGCATTCAAAATTTGATTGCCCTGCACACCTTGAATAAACAAATCTAATGACCAGTTTTTGTATCTGATTGAGTTGGTAAATCCAAATATAAATTTAGGATTTGCATTACCTATAATTCCGGTACTATCTTTGCCAGCCAGGTTTTTTAAGTACTTGATATTACCTGTTGCAGGATCTACTCCCTGAGAATACTTGCCATAAAAAGATCCCAATGGCTCTCCTTCTTTTACAATAGCTGTGTTGTATTCAGAACCAGCAGGATTTACCACACCTGTTAATATTGTACTTCCTGTGATACTAATTACTTTGTTTCTATTGAATGAAATGTTGAAATCAGATGTCCAACCAAAATCTTTTTTAGCGATATTTCTAGTTGTTAATTGAACCTCTACTCCACGATTTTCTAAACTACCTACATTTTGTAAAGCTCTAGTAAATCCGGTGCTTGATGGGATTGGTAAATCCAACAACATGTCTTGTGTTTTCTTTACATAATAATCTGCTGTTAATGAAATGCGATTATTTAAGAAAGCAATATCAACACCTAAATCCAGCTGAGATGTTTTTTCCCATTTCAAGTCGCTGTTTTCTAATGTGTTAGGCGTATAACCTGTGCGAGTTATTCCTCCAATTAAATACTTATTGCTATTGGTATCCACTAAACCATACCATGCATAAGGCTGCGCGCGGTCGTTACCAACCAATCCCCATCCTGCTCTTATTTTTAACTCACTAATAGATTTCACATCTTTAAAGAAATCTTCTTTAGATACTCTCCAACCTGTAGAGAATGAAGGGAAAAAGCCCCATCTGTTTTTCTCAGAGAACTGTCCGGAGCCATCTGCTCTAAAGTTAGAAGTAACATAATATTTGTCTTTATAAGAATAGTTTATTCTTCCTAAATAAGACATATGCGATTTTTGGTAATAATCCGGTATTGCAGGAGATTTAACAGCTCCAGCATCTACATTGGTATTTGATCCGGCAGCACTAAAATCTCTTGCGTTTTTATATACATTGTCTTGAGTTTCTCTCGATACGATGAACCCTGCTAATACACTAATGTTATGGTCTTTAATGGCTTTGTTATAGTTTACTGTATTTTCTGAAATCCAATACTTGTAATCAAATGTATTTTCAACAGCCAATCCTTTACTAGATTTTCCGTAACGTGTTTGTATCATATCCTGGAATGAAGTAAATGTTCCTTTTGAGTTTTCCATTCCATACAACGATTTTATTTTCAAGCCTTTAATCAATTCTGCCTCGGCATAAACATTGCCATGAAATCTTTTATTAGCATTTAAATGATCCGGCTGATATACAGTTGAAACCGGATTTTCTAAGTCGTTAATAAATGGACTTCTCGCATACATAGTAGGATCTTCTTTGTCTCTGATTCCAATATTAGGAATGCTGGTAAATAATCTGGTGATTACCCCATTACGGTTGTTTTCAGACACATCAATATCTTTCCAGCTATCGTATGCAATGCTTGTTCCAACTTTTATTTTATTAGAAATTTGATGGTCAATATTTGCTTTTAACGTATTTCTTTTTAAGCTGTTATTTAATACTATACCTTTTTGATCATTGATTGAACCGGATAGATAATAGGTTGTTTTGTCGTTTCCTCCGGTAGCAGATAATTGGTGGTTTTGTGAAATTGCATTTCTAAAAATTTCATCCTGCCAGTTGGTATTAGCCGTGTATTTTGTCCAGTCGGTAGATCCTCCCATTTCAGTTGCCAATGCTTTAAACTGATCAGCATTTAACACATCCATTTTTTTCCATGCGGTTGATGATGTTATACTGGCATTATACGACAACTTGAACTTTTGTGATTTACCTCTTTTAGTGGTAATTAATACCACCCCATTTGCACCGCTGCTACCAAATATTGCAGCAGAAGATGCATCTTTTAATATGGTAATATTTTCTATGTCTGCCGGATTAATTTCACTGGTGTTATAGGTTGGAACGCCATCTACCACATACAATGGATCACTACCTGAAGTAATGGAAGCAGTACCCCTTACTCTGATAGAGAATCCTGCCTGTGGCTGACCAGAAGATCTGATAACCTGAACGCCTGAAGTTTTACCTTCTATAGCATATCCAAATTGCGTATTAGCTCTGTTCTCCAAATCTTTTGAGGAGATTGTAGAAAGAGAACCAGTTAGATCCTTTTTCTTTTGTGTACCATAACCTACTACAACAATTTGATTTAATTCATTATCGGCTTGTTTTAGCTTTATTACAAAAGAGCTGTTTGTACCAATAGTGATTTCCTGTGTTTCATAATTTATGTAACTAACTACTAAAATGGCGTTTTCCGGTACCGTTAAATTAAAGGTTCCTTTATCACCTGTTGAAGTTCCATTTTTAGTTCCTTTTACCATAATGTTTGCACCAATTAATGGTTCGCCTTTTTCGGAAAGTACGGTTCCGGAAATTTTTCTACCTTCTGCTACAGTAGATTCTTTGGGAACAACTACTATCAATTTATTATCGAGTAATTTGTATTCTAAACCACTGTTAGTTAATACATTATCCAATAAATTTGATACGGGTGTATTTGCCACTTCTACATCAACTTTCTTTTGAAGTTGCAGCAAATCATAGTTGTACAAAAACCTGTAAGGACTTTGTTTTTCTATGGCTTTAAATACTTTGGTTAATTCTGCTTGTTTAAGCTTAATGTGTACATTTTGAGCTTTAACATTTCCTGCAAAAGAGTGGAAAGCAGTGAACATAATCAATGCGATCGTCATTTTCATAAACAATAGCGTTTTGAGTAAAGAGCGATGATTGGCAGCTGTATGCATGCCATAATGAAAGGGTTTTTTCATACCTTTGGTTTTGGGTTAAATAATACGAAACCAAGTTGGTTAGCAAATCGTCTGGGTTTCATTTAATTCTTGCGGGGAAGTGTTAGCGCACTTCCCTTTTTAGTTAGTTATTGGTGATGTTTATTTCATTTTTATTGATGGTATATTTAAAGTTTATAATAAGCTGTAAAGCCTGTAAGGCCTCTTCAATATTTTCCTTTTCAAATGCACCCCTGAACCGGTGATTAATAAGTTCGCTGCTTTCTATATTAATTTTTACATTGTACCAGCGTTCCATTTTTTGAGCCAACTCTATAAAATTATCACCTTCAAATACCAGCCTGCCATAGATCCACGATGTTTCTGAACGTAGACTGTCTGAAATATTGGCCGGTAAGGTGCTGATGTATATCAGTTGTGGTTTTATCACTGCTTCTGCAATGGTTTCTTTATCTGATTGATTGGAGCGGGTTTTATTATATACCAGCTTTTCATTAGGTTTTAGGAAAATTTTAGATGCATTCGGTTCATTGGTTTTTTCTACCTCAATTAAACCTCTTACCAAGGTTGCTTCTATTGTTGCATCTTGCTTATATGATTTTACATTGAAGGCTGTTCCCAGGACCTTTATTTTTAATGCAGATGTTTTAACTATAAAGGGTCGGTTTTTATCTTTTACTACATCAAAAAATGCCTCCCCTTCTAAATCTACTTCCCGAACGGATTCATTGAATTTTTCATTGTACGACAACTTGCTATCTGAATTAAGCCAAACTACCGATCCATCGGGCAATATCAATTTTGTTTTGGCTCCTCGTTTGGCAACGATTTCATTGGAAACATTTGTTAAATGCTTAGTAGCTGGTGCATTAAAAAATAAATTGTAGGAAACTATTGCAATGCCTAATAATGAGGCAGCCACTGCAAATGGCTTGATCAAACGGACTAAATTTGATGGTTGCTTTACCGCATTTGGAGGTTCTTCTCTTGCGATAATTTTATTGAAATGCGCATCTATTTCCTCAGATTGAATTGAATTTTTTTGTTGACCGGCTTCCCACCAATTATCTAGCATAGAAAAAAATAACTGATCATCTTCACCTTTCATCAATGCATAAAGTTCCGACAACTCCTCTTCAGTAGCTTCTTTGCTTAGTTTTCGAGCGTATAATTCTATTATTCTAAATTGGTTCATGTTGTCTTTTACTTAAGACAGCAAAAAATAGATTTCACCCTATACTGGTAGCTTATTTTTTTGAAAATATTTTGGGTTTATTGATTTCTAAGATGCCCTTCATAGACTCGCGGATTTTAGAAACCGCCATAACCATCTGATTATCAACCGTTTTAATCGACAGATTTAAAATATTGGCCACCTCTGCATATTTCAAGCCATCTTCTCTCACCAATTTAAAAACCAGTTTGCAGCGTGGGGGTAGTGATTCAATTGCTTCGTTTATTTTCTTCTGAAATTCTTGTGTAACCATTAATTTTTCAGGATTATTGTTGTCGGTTATCTGAATATTAATGTAATCATAAGATTCCGTTATGATTTCTTTGGCTTTTGCCGACAAATAATTTAAAGAAGCATTTTTAGTGGCTGTATATAAATAAACCCTTAGATTTTTAATTTCAACAATATGTTGTCGGTTCAACCAAAGCTTTGTAAACAAGTCGTCCACTATGTCTACCGCTGCCTCTTTGTTTTGTACAAATGAATATGCAAAGTGATTTAGCCTGTTGAATAATGAATCGAAAATAACACGAAAAGCAGCAATATCGCCTTCGCAAACTCGATTTTGCAGGTCGTGATAATTGTCTTCTATATTCAGCTTGTTTGGCTCCACTTGATTAAATATCAATGATTTATTGCTAAATATAATGGTTTTTTAGTACGATGTATAATTTTTAGGCGGCTGTTGGATTAATTTTTTTGATTTTTTATCGTAGTATATTTTTTTATGATTTTCATAGGAAAGCGCTGCACCGCTATTTATACGGTTAAATTTACCAGCTTATCATTGTATTTTAATTGTAATGTGCTTTCTCCGTTTTGTAATTTTTGTACTTGTATTTGTGTACTGATTCGTTCCTTTAAGCTTTCTACATGGCTAATGATTCCTATTGTTTTTTCGTTTTCTACCTGCATACGCTCTAGCATAGAAATTGCATTGTCGAGATCTTCGGGCGATAAACTTCCGAAACCTTCGTCTATAAACAGACTGTCTATTTTTACATTATTGGATGCCAAATCACTCAATGCCAGCGCCATTGCCAATGAAATCACAAATCGCTCTCCAC
>JBIIAP010000104.1:0-8978 GCA_044239855.1 Sediminibacterium sp.
TAACGGCAACATTTGTTGACTGGAAATTAACTAAAGGAGTCTTTTCAGTTTTCAATGCTTTGTAAGCATTTTTATCCATTGCCCCTTTTCCACTTTTTAATTCTAATACATTAGTATAAAAATTTATAGAACTAGCTGCAGTAATAGCGCCTGCTGCATTTAGTGTAAAGTTTGCCTGACAATCGCCATTGTTAGATTTCATATCCCAATTATGCAGTGTAGACGTTCCGCTTATTAAAAGGGAAATATTGTTTTTTGCGCTATAATTGGTTTGAGCATTAGCACTTATAAAAAATAAAACACTCGAACTTAAAATAGATTTTAGAAAAAAAGAAGATGGATTGTATCTCATAAAATTGGTTTTCCTTTTAAAATTAATTTGCTTAATTACTTTCACAACACAAAGCTAAATCGAACCCATATAATAATACCAAAGGCATGTCATTTTAAAACATGTTTCAATTCAGTTAAAAAGATGACGTACATTATTTTTAAACAGAACATAATATCTAATCAAGAGTAAGAACATTTTACTAAAATACAACTAACCTTAAAAGTATAGTGGAGATTTACCCTTTAGATAAAACAATCTCACTTATGGTATTTTGGCACTGCAATTTTTTGAGTATGATAAATGCCAGTATTTCCACTAAAATAATAAGCTATAAAGCAAACTAAGGCATAATAAAGAATATGATTAGAACCGAACAATTCTATACCCATTAAAGTACATGCCAATGGGGCATTGGTTGCACCTGCAAAAACAGCAATAAAACCCAAACCTGCCAATAAATCAACCGGGGCACCTGTTAATTGCGCAATGGTATTTCCCAGTGTAGCTCCAATAAAAAATAAAGGGGTAACTTCTCCACCTTTAAAACCCATATTTAATGTAATGGCAGTGAGTAATAGTTTCCAAAACCAACTGAAATAGTCGGTAGTTCCACTAGTAAATGCATTCACTATACTAATGCCATTTGGATGTTGACTAGTTACGCCCAAACCCAAATAATCGTCTGTACCTAATAAAAAGCTTATAGAAATAATTAACACAGCACCTATAATTGGAACTAACCAGGTAGGCTTAATGTATTGATTGCTTTTATTTTTTATGAACGAGGAAACTAACACGAATAATTGCGCTGTTAGTCCAAATAACATTCCGGCTAAAATTACCCTTACAAGCAATAATACATCAAAAGTTAACAATGAAATGCCGACTTTATTTTTAGCAATTGTTTCAATATGAAATGAAGTGTGATGTATTCCACAAGCTGTGCAGGTAATATCTGCAATTACACTGGCCATTAAACAAGGCAACAATGCATCGTATTTTATTTTACC
Organism: Sediminibacterium sp.; assembly: GCA_044239855.1. GTDB lineage: Bacteria > Bacteroidota > Bacteroidia > Chitinophagales > Chitinophagaceae > Sediminibacterium. Next base: position 1,345 of record JBIIAP010000104.1, read on the forward strand.
AATGGTTAATACTTCTAATGCAAAAATAGCACCTGCAACAGGTGTGCCAAATACCGCACCAAAACCCGCTGCAATGCCACACATGAGCAGTATTCTTTTTTGATCATGATTTAATTTAAACCATTTTGAATAAAGCGCTGCGATACTCCCGCCCATTTGCACAGCAGTACCTTCTCTACCGGCAGAACCGCCTACTAAATGGGTGAGAATTGTAGTAATTAATATCAAGGGGGTCATTCGCGCAGGTACTCCCCCACCCGGTTCATGGATTTCTTGGATGATTAAGTTATTGCCACCTTCTGATTTCTTACCCCAATACTTATATAAAAAGGTTATTATGATGCCAACCAATGGCATTAAATAAACAAGCCAATGGTTTGTCCAACGAGTAGCTGTTGCCCAATCTAATAGCCATAAAAACAAGGCAACTAATAGGCCTATGGTTATGGCTATTGGAGCAGATAGCATGAACCATCGCAAAATTTGCTTAGTAATTGAAATAGATTCTAAATATTTTTTAATGATGGGCATTTTACTTCCAAATTTTGGATAGCTGTTTTATTTAGCTCAATTAATATTTGATAAATCTAATTTAAAACAATAGAAAATGATCAGGTTATCGAAAAAAAGTCTTCTACTTTTTACAATTTCATGTAGGAAAAATCAAGTATTACATAAAATTATATAATCCTACTGGGTAGATTGGGCCATTTTAATCAGCATTATAGATTAAATAGGATTTGAAATCATTGAATTTAAGTTACTTACTCAACAAAAAAGCAGACCATTCGGGTCTGCTTTTTACTCAAAATATATTATTGAACAATATTAGTTTTTCTTCATTAATTGTTCCACCATTTTTTTAAGTTCTTCTATTTGTTTTTGCTGAGTATTGATTTGTTCTTGCTGTTCTTGAATTGCTTTTGTAAGAACCGGAATTAACCCTACATAATTTACGGATAATAGTTTGTCTTGATCAGTACCTTCTTTAACCACTAATGGAAATACTTTCTGAAGATCTTGTGCAATAAATCCATTTTCTTTAATCGGGTAATCGGTAGCAGCCAGACTTAATTTTTTCTCATAAGTTACCGGTGCTAATTTCATGATATCAGACAAACTACTTCCGATTGATACAATATTTCGTTTTAATCTAGCATCAGATGTTGGGCCAAAGCTTGGGGCAACCCAATTTGCTTTTCCAGCACCACTAAAAGTAAGTACATCACCTATTGAACCAGCTTTATTGGGATAAGTTACGGCTCCCGCTGTAATAGTTCCCATAACTTTTGTGTTACCATTTTTTAATACTACCACTGCATCATTCCTATGATCTTCATCTACCCCATTTCCAACAACAAATAATCTATCAGTGGAATCAAATAAACTTGTTGATATAGGTGTATAAAGTGAGTTGAACACACCAACAACAGTTTCACCATATGAAGGAGCTTTTGAGTTGTACCCTAAAGCTACAGTTGAATTACCACTTGCCTTATTATTTAATCCCATGGCAACAGACTGTCTTCCACTAGCTGTATCTTGATTACCTACTGCAAATGTTTGGTCACTTGATGCGATACTTTGATAACCTATTGCTACAGAATGATTGCCGGATACTTTTGATAAATTACCTATTGCTAAAGATTGGTCACCGCTTGCTTTTGTCTTATAACCCATTGCAACTGAGTGCGTTCCTACTGCTGAATCCGTGTTACCCATTGCAACTGATTCATATCCAGAAGCAACTGATTGATAACCCATTGCAACTGAATGAGTACCACTTGCCTTAGTACCATAACCCATTGCAGTGGTAGCATTACCACTAGCTACAGTAGCATCACCCATTGCTGTAGATTGATAGCCACTAGCCATTGTATTTAAACCCATTGCAGTTGCCTGAGATTGACTAGCCAAAGTTCCATAACCCATAGAGGTTGATTGAGCACCGCTTGCTGTTGTATTCAAACCCATTGCTATTGAAGTATAACTACTCGCTGTAGTACCTTGTCCCATTGCAGTAGCTTGATCTCCACTGGCAACGGTATTTAAACCCATAGTTGTTGAAGTATATCCACTAGCCAAAGTACCCTGCCCCATTGCTGTAGACTGATGTCCACTTGCAATAGTATATAGTCCCAATGCTGTAGCGGTATATCCATTCGCTTTAGTTCCCTGCCCTGTAGCAACAGCTTGTTGGCCACTTGCTTTAGATTGATAGCCAATTGCAAAAGAATGTGATCCACTGGCTTTAGTGTATTGACCAAATGCTACCGACATATCACCATAAGCACTATCTACACCACCAATAGCAAAGGACTGATTTCCGTTGGCAATTGTTTGATAACCCATTGCGGTAGATTGTTCACCGATAGCTTTTGTTTGATAACCTGTTGATACAGTATGGCTACCATTTGCTAATGTTCCATAACCAAATGCAATAGAAGCTGAACCGTTTGCGTTAACAGCATCACCCATTGCAACTGCAAAAGCATTATTAGCTATTGAATTTTTACCCATAGCAAATGAGCTAAAGCCATTAGCATTGGTCCTTTCACCCATAGCAAAGGAATGATTTCCGCTAGCTTTGGTATATTGTCCGAATGCAGCAGATGCAAAACCGGCAGCTGTATCAGTTGCACCCATTACAAATGAGTTATCGCCGCTAGCCACCGTATTATACCCAAATGCGCCCGATGCCTTTCCTATATTACTATCATCCCATTGATCATTACTAACATTACCTGCTCTAAATGCATTTTTTCGAGGGTACCACATCATTCGTGAACCTGAACCTAATGCAGCAACTTCCCCTAACCCTTCTGTACCCAATGCTAATAAACCATCCAAACCCAATACCGTTGTTTTTCCTGAAATAGTAGTGTTACCATTTTTTAATACTACCAATGCATCACTTCTGGTAGAATCATATATACCATTTCCAAGTACTAATAATCTATCTGTTGAATCGAATATTGTTGCAGAAGCTGGTGTATATAAAGAGTTAAACACACCTAAAGCAATTTCACCATAAGATGGTGCTTTAACATTATAACCGATTGCAACAGCTGAATTTCCGCTTGCATTATTATTTAAGCCCATTGCAATAGACTGTCTGCCACTGGCCGTATCATTATTACCTACTGCAAAAGTTTGATCATTCGATGAAATACTTTGATATCCTATTGCAACAGAATGATTACCAGTTGCTTTAGACATATTACCAATGGCCAAAGTTTGATCTCCACTTGCCTTAGTTTTATATCCCATTGCAACGGAATGTATGCCTGTAGCAGAATCTGAGTTACCCATTGCTACCGCTTCATATCCTGAGGCTAAAGTCTGATATCCCATTGCAGTTGTTTGATAACCTATTGCTTTTGTTTTAACACCTGTAGCTAAAGAAGCAGTACCACTTGCAACAGTACTATCACCAAAAGCTGTAGATTGATTACCACTTGCAGTAGTTCTTAAACCCATTGCGGTAGAGGCAGAGCCACTTGCTTTAGATTCATTACCCATTGCAGTTGATTGTGAAGCACTTGCTAAAGTATTTAAACCAATCGCAGTTGATGTAGCACCACTTGAAATTGAACCCTGCCCCATAGCGGTTGATTGCCATCCACTTGCTTTAGACTGATAACCCATTGCTACTGCATGAGCACCACTGGCTTTTGTATATTGTCCAAAAGCAACCGACATATCTCCATAAGCACTATCCACACCTCCAACTGCAAAAGATTGGTTTCCAGTAGCAACCGTTTTATAACCCATGGCTGTAGATTGTTCTCCCATGGCTTTTGTTTGATGACCCAATGATACTGTTTGACTACCATTAGCATATGATTGATAGCCAAATGCTAATGAAGCTGACCCATTTGCTGTAGCTCCATCTCCCATTGCAAATGAAAAAGCATTATTAGCTGTAGATGATTTACCGGAAGCAAATGAACTAAAACCTACCGCTTTTGAACGCTCGCCCATTGCAAAAGAGTGACTACCACTTGCTTTGGTATATTGTCCGAATGCGGAAGCTGCAAAACCTGATGCAGTATCGGCATGACCAATTACCAATGAATTGGCACCACTAGCAATGGTATTAAAACCAAAGGCAGTGGAAGTAACACCAATATTTGCATCATCCCATTGTGTGCTACTTACATTACCTGCTCTAAATGCATTTTTTCGTGGATACCACATCATTCGTGTGCCGGCACCGGGTGAAGCAATTGCTCCCATACCTTCTGAACCTGTTGCTAATAATCCATCAGTGCTAATAAAAATTTTAGCCCCGTTTATGTACTGTGAATCCTTTGTAAGTAACCCACTTTTAATAGAATCGGCTGGGGACAGAATTAATTCTCCGCCATATATATATGCACCATTTTTACTGGCAGTATCGCTGATAGTACCTACTGAAGCAAAACCCAATGCCACAGGAACTGTCCAGCTTGCTGTACCACTCCCATTGGTAGATAACACATAACCAACCGTACTATCTGCATTAGGATAGGTAATATTTCCAACTTTAATTTTTTCTTTAAACGTTTTATTGCCACCTATAACCTGATCACTTGCTGTTAATAACCCAGCATTTGCAGAATCGGCAGGTGCCAAACTTAAAACACCAGCAACAATGGTTGCACCATTTGCATTTGAAGCTCTTGCAAGAGTTCCCAACGAAAACTGATTTGCATTGATTCTGTTGGATAACGAAACTGTGTCTCTTGCAAATCGATTGCTAAGCATAGCAGCTGTATCAGCAATATTTAATTTTAAATTAGTTAAGGCTCGTAATGCATTTAAACTATCTGTTAATGAGGAAGTATTACCAATAGCATCAATCCTATTTGATAAAGACGCAGTGTCTCTTGCAAATCGATTATTAAGCATTGCTGCAGTATCCGCAGTATTTAATTTCGTATTAGTTAAAGTACGCAATGCAGCTAAGCTGTCTAACAAAGAAGAGGAGCTACCAATTGCATTAATTCTATTGCTTAAACTCACGGTATCTTTACCAGCTAACAATCCATTCAACTTAGTTTTTATTGACAACAAAGAATCTACAAAACGATTGCTTCTTACATAAGCTACTAACATGGTGGAAGTATCAGCCACATTTAATTTTGAAGACAAATCCTGTTCGCCCAATAATTTCCACTTCCCTTCACTAAAAAAGTAAAAGCCAACAGGTGCTTCAGTTTGGTAAACCAATAAACCTGCCGCAGGTCGTGAAATTGCGGTACGCTGAGTAGCAGTTAATCTTGGTACCAAAAATCCCTTGTTAGTGGAACTTACATCTAACTGAGCAGAAGGGTCGATGTTGGCAAAGTTAACACCAATACCAACCTGAGCCGAAGCGGCCATGCATGTAGTTATTGCAATAATTAAAAATAAAAACCTCATTGTTGTATTGTTTAAAAGTTGTTCATTCACCAATAATGGCTTATGTGAAAATTATTATTATTGTTTGATTAATTTAACTGCCGATATCAACCTATTTCCCTGCATTGCATGTAGTACATAATTACCACTTGACAATCCTCCACCTATTCTTTTGGTTTCATAAGGCCTAACTATTAATTTCTCTAACAGATGGCCTGAAACATCCATTAATACCAATTCAACATCTTCAATACCCTTTGTCATAACCATTACATTAAATTCAGATGAGGTTGGATTTGGGTAAGCCCTTATAATAATTAAATCACCGGTGGCTTCTAATTTACCTGCAGAAAACGCATCAATGCGTGTACTGTTTAAAATGCCACCCCTTAAACTTTTTGTTGAAAGATTGGTAATGCTGTTTTTATCATCCTTCCAACTCGTACCATCATTGTATAACAATTTCAAATCAGATTCTTGTAAACCATTTAATTCCTGTGACTGATAGTTTAATACCATACTACCTAATAAAAAACCAAGCGGATTAGAAAATTTATATACACGTTGTATAGAGGAAATCCCTTTAATTGTTATGGGTTCGAAATTTACATTCAGTGTGTTATTGGTAATAGAATAATGACCAAACATATGAAATTCCAATCTTTCTGTACTAAAGGTAGTACCGGCAGCTACACTGAATTCCGTGCCAGGGGCTATAGAAATAATTTGCGCTTTTGTAAAATTTGGCAACCCTGTAATTAGAAATAGGGTTAAATATAAAAGTGTTTTCTTCATGATTTTTCCTAGAACTGAATTTTTTAAGTTCATACTTAACGTGCTTTTAAAATTAATTCAGCAAGCAAAAGAATTAAGCAGTTGTAAAAGCATTTTTCAATAAAAACCTTATCCAGCTTTCATTTCAGTAGCAATGCTATAATTATTTATTGAGTATTTAAAATTGAGTAGGCAAAATAGAAGTGAAACAAAGTGTTTTTTAAAAGTTATTGTATAAAATCATTTAATAAAAGAATATTAAAATAAAATTATTTGATAATTAATATCCAGTTATGTAAGCACTTATAATTATTATTTCACAAGTACATCGAATTAATTATATTTTTTGATGTAACACATACCATTCAAAAGATATATTAAGTGAAAATTAAATTATGCTTAAATCCCTGAATAATTATTACCATCATGTACAAAATCATACATATTAGAAAAGATTAGATTGATATTATCGTTATGTATATCTGCACCAGGATATGCAATTATCAATTTAATTTATTGGTATTTATTTATAAATAGACAAAGGAACTTATCTATTTTTTTATTGGAGGTTGTATCGAAATTGTTTTGTAGATAATTGTAAATTTCTCTTGTAACTTTATTGAAATGAAACTCTTACTTCCGCTAGGCTCAATAGTATGTATATTATTAAATTCTTTTGCTAATCCTATGATTGCACAAGGATTTAATTACGCTGAAGTGCTTCAGAAATCGCTGTATTTTTATGAATGTCAACGTTCGGGATTATTGCCTGCCAATAATCGGGTAGCATGGAGAGGCAATTCGGCCTTATCAGATGGGTCGGATGTTAATTTGGATTTAACCGGCGGATGGTATGATGCAGGAGACCACATCAAATTTGGCTTACCCATGGCAAATGCAGCTACTAAATTGGCATGGTCTGGAATAGAAAATAAAAAAGCCTACCAATCTACAGCGCAGTGGAGTATTCTTTTAGAAAATTTAAGATGGGTAAATGACTACTTTATAAAATGTAATATAAAAAACAAAGAAGGAGTTACCATAAAATTTTTTGGACAAGTAGGGAAAGGTAATTTAGATCATCCATATTGGGGGCCAGCAGAAATGATGACCATGAAACGTCCTTCGTATTTTGTAGATGCCCATCATCCAGGAACAGATTTAACTGCGGAAACAGCAGCAGCAATGGCAGCGGCAAGTATTGTTTTTAAGGAATCAGATAGTCTATACAGCGCTCAATTAGTTAAAGAAGCAAAAGCACTTTATCTATTCGCAGAAAAGTATAGAGGAAAATATACCAATGCAATACCTGATGCAAAAAAATATTATGAATCATTTAGTGGTTATGTTGATGAATTGGTTTGGGGCGCTATTTGGTTATATAAAGCCACCCAAGAAACTGTTTATTTAGCAAAAGCAAAAAAAGCCTACCACCTATTACCCGGATATCCAATAAAAACTTTTATGGGGGGAGA
>JBIIAP010000329.1:0-2662 GCA_044239855.1 Sediminibacterium sp.
CGCCGCACCCGGTGGTAAAAGCACATTATTGGCAAGCTATTTTGCTGATGGATTGGTAGTTGCCAATGAAGTAATCAAATCTCGTTCAGCTGTGTTGGTAGAAAACATTACCAAATGGGGACAGCCCAATGTAATTGTAACCAATAACGACCCCGATCATTTTAAACCACTCGAATGCTTTTTTGATGTAATACTGACCGATGCACCTTGCAGCGGAAGTGGATTGTTTAGAAAAGATCCTGCAGCAATAGATGAATGGAGCCAGGAGAATGTGTTGCATTGCAGTCAGCGACAAGAAAGAATTTTAGCAGCTATTTTACCCTCCTTAAAAGAAGAGGGCGTTTTATTGTATGCTACCTGTTCGTATTCTGTTGAAGAAGATGAAAAAATTGCTGAATGGTTGGTGAATGAAATGGGTTTGCAGCCATTAAACATAGCCTTTCCCGATCAATGGAATATTGTAAGAACAGCAGCTGCAAATAGTGGTGCGCCTTGTTTTCGATTTTATCCTAACTTAATAAAAGGAGAGGGCTTTTTTATTGCAGCATTTAAAAAAACAACCCCCGATCATTTTGTCAAATGGAAAGAAGTAACGCTTCCTAAACCTGCTAAAAACGAGTTGGAACTAATGGATACATTTTTTCAGCTGCCCGATGGATTCAGTGCTTTCAAACAAAATGAAGCCATTCGTATCATTCCAACCATTTGGATGAATACATTGCAACAATTAGCCAAAGTATTATATATCAAGAAAGCGGGAATTGAAATAGGAACACCCAAGGGAAAAGACCTAATTCCTGCGCATGAATTGGCTGTATCTACACTCGATTTAAATAGTTTGCCATGTATATCCGTAGATCAAGAGCAGGCTTTACAGTATTTGCGAAGAAATGAATTGCAGCTGGAAGCCAAGCAGGGATGGTATTTGCTGAAATTCGAAAACGTATATCTCGGCTGGGTAAAAGTGTTACCCAATAGAGTAAATAATTATTACCCCGCCGAGTGGAGAATTTTGAAGGGGTAAAATAGTGTATTTTTATATTTTAAAAATTATACAACCAATCAATCACATGAACACTAGTATTAAATATCTATTCCTGTTTTTTTCTGCCCTGTTTTTTATTTCTTGTAATGCAAACAGTCAGGCTGGTGTATTGACTGCAACCGAATTCGAGCAAAAAATGGCTGAACCTAAAGTTCAATTATTAGATGTTAGAACTGCGGGTGAATACCAAACTGCGCATTTACCCAATGCTTTGCAGGCCAATTGGTTAGATCAAGCACAGTTTGCCGATAGAACACAATACTTAGATAAATCCTTGCCGGTACTGATTTATTGCGCCTCCGGCGTTAGAAGCGGTCAGGCAATGCAAGTCCTTAAAGAACAAGGATTTAAAGAAGTTTATAATATGGGAGGCGGCTTGTCGACCTGGAAAATGGAAGGCAAACCGGTTATTGCTACCAATCCTCCTGCCGAATTAACGGTACCGGCCTTTCAATCAATGATTAATGGAGCCAAAGTTGCTTTGGTAGATATTGGTGCTGAATGGTGTCCGCCTTGCAAAAAAATGGAGCCGGTATTACAACAATTACAAAAAGAGATGGGCAGTGCCTATACGTTCGTAAAGGTTGATGGTGGCAATGACATCACGGTAATGAAGTATTTAAACTTTGTAGCACTACCCACATTTATTGTTTTTAAAGAGGGTAAAGAAACCTGGCGCAAACAGGGTATCGTTACTTTAGAAGAATTGAAAAAAGCAATTAGCGAATAAGCTTATTCTGCTATTCTGTAGCCGCGTAAAAAATCTGCTACCTGCATGCTTTTCTTGCCCTCTAGCTGAAGATATTTAACGAGTATATAGCCATCGGAACAAGTAAACTTCAAATAATTTTTTCCATCAGAAACAACCGTGCCAGGAGATCCTATTGGTGCGGTTGTTTCTTTTTCACTATTGTATATTTTTAAGATTTTACCATCAAGTTTGGTAATGGCACCCGGAAAAACCGACAGCCCCCTTATTTGATTATGGATGGCGTCAACCGATTTGTTCCAGTCAATTTCACAGTCTTTGGTAAATAATTTAGGGGCGTGTTTGGGATCTGTGTTTAATATTTGCGGCTGTTCTTTTATAGTGCCATTCACTAATTCTTTAATAGTTTGTACCAATAAGTCGGCACCAATTATTTTCATGCGGTCGTGTACCTCGGTGGCCGTTTCATTCTCCCCAATAGGCATGGTTGCTTGCAAAAGAATATCACCGGTATCTATTTCATGTTTTAATTTAAAAGTAGTTACACCGGTTATTGTTTCACCGTTCATTACGGCCCGGTTAATTGGAGCTGCTCCACGGTAGTCGGGCAATAGTGAGCCATGTACATTAATAGTTCCCATAGGCGGCATATTCCAAACCACTTCGGGCAACATCCTAAATGCTACTACTACCTGTATATCTGCTTGCAGGTTTTTAAGCGAAGCAATAAATTCCGGATCCTTTAATTTTTCGGGTTGAAGCAACAATAAATCATGGGCTACCGCATATTTCTTTACAGCGCTTTCATTCATCTTCATGCCTCTGCCAGCGGGCTTATCAGGCGCCGTTACTACGCCAACAATATTGAATCCTGCTGTAACCAATGCATCTAAAGAAGCTACTGCAAA
>JBIIAP010000010.1:0-27386 GCA_044239855.1 Sediminibacterium sp.
TTTATTTCTTCGGTTAAAGCGTTAAGGCAATTTTCAATATTATCTTTAAAAGCATCTGCCAGCGCAACAATTTTTACATTTTGCTTGCTCGATAATGCTTGCATAGCTGCTCCGGTACCTCTTCCACCGCAACCTACTACTGCAACTTTAATAACATCATCTGCTCCGGAGAAAAAGTTTGCACGAGACAATAATGGAGTTGCCATAAGCCCTCCGGCTATAATGCTCGCATCTTTCACAAAATCTCTTCGTGAATTATTTTTGTTTGAATTGTTCAGCATAAAAAGGATTTAGGTTTAAAGGTTAAGGTATGTTTTAAAAAATTCTTGAACTTGTTCTTCTGTGGGTTGATTCAAAGGGCGAACCAATCTAAACCCAACTTGTTTTGCTTCGGTTAGCCACCATTTACTTTTAGGAATTTGCGGATCGCGTCTGTTCCAAATAGGATCTGAATGCAATCTTTTAGTACTTCGTACATCGGACGCATTGTCTTCAAAACTACCGCCCCGCAGGGCCTTGGGGTATTTTGCTTTTTGAGGCACCACCATCGGATCATTACTTTGGTAGCTGGAATAGGCTTCGGTGTAATAATGATCTAATGTCCATTCAGCAATATTGCCCAGCATATCATACAAGCCCCAATGGTTGGGAAGTTTTTGCCCCACCGGATGATATTTGTTTTTACTATTTTTTACATACCAGGCGTATTTATCTATTAAGGTTGAATCATCTCCCCAATAATAGTTTGTGTTAGTGCCAGCTTTACATGCATATTCCCATTCTGCTTCTGTAGGAAGTCGGTAAAATATTTTTGTCTTTTGGTATAACCATTTACAATACATTAATGCAGCAAGTTGCGACATGCTGTTGGCAGGATAGCCGCCCTCTTTTCCCATGCCCCAGGTTAGGTCTACATATTGTGGACTAGGTCTGGTGATTGCATCTACTGTATTATTCTGACTGGTAGATTCATCTTTTAAATATACATCAAACTCATCACGGGTAACTTCAAATACACCCATCCAAAAAGGAGAAATGGTAATTTGTTTTGGAGGCGACTCGTCAGTAAATTCTTTAGTTTTATTGGTTGAGGTACTGCCCATTAAAAACGAACCACCTTGTATGGGAACCATTTTAAAATATAATCCGGAACCAGGCAATAATTGATTGTATGCAGAAAAATTAGTTTGCGAATAAATTTCTTGAGGCGGTACAATAAAAGTAAAAAGTGCCAAATATACAAAAGGCCAATGCAATGGTTTCAAAGCAATATCGTTTAAAGAAGTTAAGTTAATAAAAATAGTTATTCAATCCACTTGTTTTGTAATAAACTATTTTATTTCTTTTTTTAACCGCCAGTAACATCTCCGCATTGAGTGATTCAACTAATTGAATGGCTTGCTTAACTGCTAACACGCTGCATGCAGTTGCTAACCAATCTGCTAACACGCCACTACTCGCTATTACAGTCACATTCTTCATGGTTGTTAATCCATAACCTGTAACAGGATTGATTATATGCGAGTACCTAATTCCATTATAATTAAAAAATTGATATACATCACCGGAAGTAGCAACTGCTAAATTTTTTATATGCAACCGTTTGTTTAAAATTTTTTCGCGTTTGCGAGAAATATTAACTCCAATGATCCAATCATTATTTTCTTCTGCTGGCATGCAAGTAACAATTTTACCTCCCGCATCAATCATCGCCTCTGTAATTCCATTCAACATTAAATAATTCAACACTTTTTGTGCTACATAACCTTTACCTAAACCACCCACATCTAAGCGCATGCCTTTATGTGGCAAAAAAATGGTACTGTCTTTTTCATTAATTATTATTGAAAGAAAATCAGTGAGTTCTTTGGCTGAATCTACAATAGCCTTAGTAGGAAAAACTTTTGTTGTACGAGCAGTTCGCCACAAAACACTTAATGGCCCTATTGCAATATTATATGCACCATTACTTTTATGGTATGCTTCTGTTGAAATGTGCAGCATATCTAACATTAAAGCAGATACTTTACTGGGAGATATGCCCGCATGTGTATTAATATTACTTATTTCACTGGTACTATCATAATCACTGAACACATGAATCAATGAATCAATCAATGCAAAACAATGGTTCGACAAACTATTTGCGGTTGCAGCATCAGGTGCAACAAATACCATATTGAGCGGAGACCCCATTTTGTCCGCAGTAAAGGCATATCGCTTTTTTTGAGCACACACAGAAAGCGTGAACAAAGTAAATAATCCAAAAAATAAAACTAAATGCTTCAAACTTGTTCTTTTTAATACTTATGCCTAAATTTAAATCATTAAATATGAATGCATCAGGTAATGAGCCATATACATACTTTGCATACCATCCGCAAATGTATAATTGGCGAATACATTGGATCCATTCAATTCAAAAATAAAAAATAGACACAAATGGAACGCAGAAACTTTTTAAAACAGAATATGTTAGTGGGCGGCTCAATGCTTACCGCAAGTGGTATATGGGCTAATGCTAATAATAGCCAAGCGATTGATTTAAAAAACGAATCACAACCGTTTAAATTAAATTATGGAATTCATGATGGCATGTTATCTGCATTAGCCGGTGCCTCATTTATTGAACAAATAAAGTTTGCCCATAGTATAGGATTCAGAGCAATAGAAGACAATGGCATGATGGACAGAACGCCAGAAATGCAACAAAAGATTGGCGATACACTTCGTGAGTTAGGAATGAGTATGGGTGTATTTGTCTTAAACTTCGATCATTGGCCGGTAAAAACTTCTTTAACCAGTGGAAGTAAAGAATGGAGAGAAAAATTTTTAGCCGCTTGTAAAGAAGCAGTAGCCGTAGCAAAAAGATGTAATGCAAAACATATAACGGTAGTGCCAGGAAATTATGCGCGTGAATTAAGTATGCAAATGCAAACTGCAAATGTGATTGAAGCATTAAGGCCGGGAATAGAATGGTTGGCTAAAAACAATTTAATTGTTGTATTAGAACCGCTGAGTGATACACCCGATTTGTTTTTGCGTTACTCCGATCAAACCTATGCAATTTGTAAAGCTTTGAATAGTCCGGCATGTAAAATTTTATTCGATATATATCACATGCAACGCAATGAAGGCAATCTAATAAAAAACATAGATGCTTGCTGGGACGAGATTGCCTACATTCAAATAGGCGATAATCCGGGAAGAAATGAACCGGGCACCGGGGAGATTAATTATAATAATGTTTTTAAACACATACATGCTAAAGGGTATAAGGGTGTATTAGGAATGGAACATGGCATTGCAGGTAGTGGAAAAGAAGGGGCGCTTGCATTAATAGAAGCGTATAGAAAAGCAGATAATTTTTAATGCAGCAACCATCCCAAAATCTTTTCATCCAACCTAAATTAAAGTATGTTTAAAAAGTCCTTTTGCTTAATAGGAATTTTATTAATGGTATTAACCGGTAATGCGCAGCAAAAACCCAACATCATCTTTATATTAACAGACGACATGGGCTATGGAGATTTAAGTTGCTATGGCAGTAAAAACATACATACCCCATTTCTGGATCATTTGGCAGCGAATGGCTTTAAATCTACCGGCTTTATGGTGGTGTCTCCATCCTGCACCCCATCCCGTACTTCATTTTTTACAGGAAAATATCCTACCAGAACTGGATTGGTTTATGCAATTCCGCCCGGATCAAAATTATCCTTACCTACCGGTGGAAATACCTTGGCAGGATTTTTAAAAAATGCAGGATATGCAACCACCATGATTGGCAAATGGCATATGGGCGATAAGGGTGTACAAAGTTTACCCACCGCACATGGTTTTGATTCGTATTTTGGATTGCTTTACAGCCACGATTATAAATTGCCATATGTTGTAACCGATACTGTATTGAAAATTTATAAGAACACCACCCCCTTTCTTCTACAACCCAAAGACAGTAATTTAACAGAACTGTATACCAAAGAAGCGGTTCAATTTATAGAAAAGCAAAGTGTAAAGCAGCCATTTTATTTATATCTAGCACACAACATGCCCCATTTACCATTGGCATCTTCCTCTGCTCACCAAAACCATTCAAAGGGTGGGTTATATGGCGATGTGGTAGAAGAAATAGATGCCAGTACGGAGAGCATTGTGGCAGCATTAAAGCAAAAAAAACTACTCGACAACACCATCATTATTTTCACGAGTGACAACGGACCCTGGATAGATTTTCCCGCACGAATGGCAGCCGATGGTTTTACGCAGCCCAGTCATGTAGGAAGTACGGGTATTTTCAGGGGTAAAAAAGCACAAACTTATGAAGGGGGGCATCGTGTACCCTTTATTGTATATTGGAATAAAAGAATTAAGCCATCTAGCAACGATCAACTCATTTCATCGTTAGATCTATGGCCTACCATTGCCAATATACTTCAACAACCAATGCCAGCGGCTGATGTTTTTGATGGCGAATCTGTCTGGAATACCATAACCAATAAAAATAGCAAAACTCACCAACCAGTATATTATGTTAATGATGGCAGAGTAGAAGCGGTGAGAAATGGCGATTGGAAATACCGGAAAACAATTAAAGACGGACAACAGGTTGAAGAATTATTTAATTTAAAAACCGACCCTTCAGAAAAAAACAATGTATTTAATCTGCAACCGGAAATTACTACCAGCATGGCAGCATTGCTCAGCCAATATCCCAAATAGTATATAAAATTTTTAATTATTCAAAAAGGAAAAATAATTTATGTACATCGCCGACTCAAAATATTTGGTGTTGCAACAACAAAAAGGCATACTTATTGTTATAAGTACATTAAATAGAAGATTATGAGTTTATTAGAAAAATTAAATTGGAGATATGCGTCCAAAGCAATGAATGGTCAGGTTGTGCCTCAGGAAAAAGTGAATAATATTATAGAAGCGGCAAGATTAGCGCCTACCTCTAGCGGACTTCAGCCGTTTGAGGTATATGTAATTACCAATCCAGATGTAAAAGAAAAGATAAAAGCAGCAGCATTTAATCAGTCTGTTGTTACAGATTGTTCACATTTGTTGGTATTTGCAGCATGGGATACCTATACTGCCGAAAGAATCAATCATATGTTTGATTTAACCAATGAGAAAAGAGGCTTTACTAATGAGGGATTTGAGGCATATCGAAAAAATTTGTTGGCCAATTATACTGCAAAATCTGCAGAAGACAACCACCAACATGCTGCCAAACAGGCATATATTGCTTTCGGAATGTCTCTAGCAGCTGCAGCATTTGAGGGAGTAGATGCTACGCCTATGGAAGGATTTAATCCATCGGCTGTTGACGAAATTTTAGGATTAAAAGAAAAAGGCCTAAAATCTACCTTGCTATTACCATTGGGTTATAGAGACGTAGAAAAAGATTGGTTAGCCGGTTTGGTTAAAGTACGTAAAAGCTATCAGGACTTTGTAACAGAAATCAAGTAATCAACCTGCTATATTATTTTTTTGAAAGGATAATTACCCGTAACAAGGCAATTATCCTTTTTTTATTGAGTAAGTGCTTCTTTCATTTCAACGAAAAAAAATAAAACCAGCGCTCTTATATAAATTTTTTAATAAAGTATACCAATGGAATAATACATTTGTACAAACTGCATGTATGAAAAATATTGTTCTTCAGGTTTTCCTTTGGTTACTACCAATTATAGTGGTTGCACAACCGCAAGAAAATAACGCAACTAAGCAACTAACTATTTTATATACCAATGATTTACATGCACATGTAAATGCTCAAAAACTCGATTGGATAAGCCAAACGCATAAGATTGGTGGTTTTGCAAATATTGCCACGTTAGTAAAGAAAGAAAAAGCGGCTAATCCCCATACCGTTTATTTTGATGCAGGCGATTATTTTACCGGCCCCTACATTAGTTCACTTACCAAAGGAGAAGCAGTAATAGATGTAATGAATCATCTTTCCATAGATGCAGCATGTATAGGCAATCACGAGTTCGATCATGGCTGGCAAAATGTTCCTTTGCAACTTAAAAAAGCAACATTCCCCATACTCAATGGAAATATCTTTGTTAAAAAAAGCCAAAAGCTGCTGTGGAATTTTCCATATAAAATTATTGTGAAGAATGGAATTAGAATTGGGGTAATCGGATTACACGGTCAATTTGCATTTTATGATACGATATCAGATGAAATGATTCAGGGAGTAGAAGCAAGAAACGAAGAAAAATATTTACAACAATATATTAATGAATTAAAAGGCAAAACAGATATTATCGTATTGCTGATACACGAGGGAATTCCAGGCCGACAATCTTCTAAGGGAACAGCAGATGTGGGTCGTAATCTTAAAAAAGACCTGGAGCTGGCACAAAACGTAAGTGGAGTAGATGTTATAGTAACTGGTCATGCTCATCAGGGAACACCGGAGGCATTAATTTCTAACGGTACTATAATTGTTTCTACAGATGCATTAGGCATGCAATTAGGTAAGTTGAATATTACTTATGATGCCAATCAAGATAAAATTATTGCCTACGAGAACAAGCTCGATTATATATACGATGATGAGGTGGAAGATGATTCAGCTACACTGGCAACCATTCAAAAATGGGAAAAGAAATTGGCTGCTGTTACTGATGAAAAAATTTGCACTTCTCCGGTTAAATTATTCAGATCTTATGGCGAGGAATCATTACTGGGCAATATGGTTGCAGATGCTATGTTGAGCGCGCACCCTACCTACGACTTTGCATTGGTTAATAGCGGTGGTTTGCGCCAAGACGTAGAAGGAGGATCCATTACATTGGGCAACCTTATTTCTGCATTTCCATTTCCCAATACCAACATATTATTAGAGATGAAGGGGAAAGATGTGCTCGATTTATTTGAACATGCAGCATCCTTAACTAATGGCATCTTACAAGTTTCAAAAGGCGTTGAATTCGTGTACAGCGAATCGTTACCGGTAGGTAAAAGAGTAGTGTCATTAAAAATTAAAGGAGCACCTTTGCAGCTCAATCAAACCTACAAAATAATCACATCCAACTTTATGGCCGACGGAGGGGATGGCTATTTTGCCTTTAAAAAAGCGACGCAACGAAAAAACACCCAAGAGTTTATTTTAGATGCAATGGCTAAGTATTTAAAAACATTTAAGGTTTATAGCCCATCATTAGAGGGAAGAGTTAAAGCCGGTAGTTAAAAAAAAGAGCTACTTTTTATCAATAAAATTTGCTTAACAACTAGTAATGTTATTATAATAAAAATGTTCATGCAACAAGCCATCCTAACGCATATGTTGATGTCGAAGCAGCTAAATTCAGCGTGCAACATCAATTGAGTAATTTGATGAAGTAAATAAACTGCTCAAAATATATTGGTTAACACTTCGGATTACTGTGTCTATATAGATTTTTTATTTATCTTGAGTTGCTAAGTTTCATATGAAAGCAGCCATCATTAAAGTTTGCGGAATTGTAGCAAACAAATAGGTAGGCTCATTCCATCTGATTATTAAAAAACCATAGAATTTTACTCAATGAACAACCGCCTCTTTTCTAACAGAAAAAACCCCAATAGCCATTCATTTAAACTAATCGCATTTGTTACGCTTGCCTTCTGTTTTATCTCCACCGTAAAAGCTGCTGATGACAATGCCATAATTGGCCGTTGGGATCTTTCTATTAATTTAGGAGATAGAGTTTCCCCTTCCTGGTTAGAGGTAAAACTTTCGGGGGTAAAAACCTTAGTGGGATATTTTGTAGCAGATGGCGGAAGCGCTCGCCCAATTTCACATGTTCAGGTAAAAGACGGTAAAATATTTTTTTCTATTCCACCGCAATGGGAGAGACAAGACAAGTACATGGAATTTACCGCAGTATTAGAAAACGATCAATTAAGCGGAACGATTATTAGCAGCAATGGTAAGAGTTATAATTTTACCGGCGAAAGAGCTCCTTTGTTAAAAAGAACAAAAGCTCCGGTTTGGGGAAAGCCCATTCGTTTATTAAATGGCAAAGACACAAAAGGTTGGCATGCTTCTGGCGCAACTAACCAATGGGAAGTAATTAAAGGGGTGTTAACCAGCCCTAAATCGGGTTCCAACATCATCACCGATCAAAAATTTGATGATTTTAAACTTCATATAGAATTTCGTTATCCTGCCGGCAGTAACAGTGGTGTTTATTTAAGGGGCCGTTATGAAGTGCAGGTAGAAGATAATATTGGCAAAGAGCCTTCCACTATTTATTTAGGGGCTGTATATGGTTTTTTAACTCCAAATGAAATGGCAGCAAAAGCTCCCGGCGAATGGCAATCTTATGACATCACTTTAGTTGGCAGAAGAGTAACTATTGTGGCAAATGGCAAGGCTATCATTACCGATGCCATTATTCCTGGAATTACCGGTGGTGCATTAGATAGTAAAGAAGGAGAACCCGGACCAATTATGTTACAAGGAGATCATGGACCGATAGAATACAGAAATATTGTTATCACCCCAGCGAAGTAAATTATATGCCTCAAGAAATACCGGCAAAAAAAAGAATAGTGCAGTTTGATGAGTCCATCAAACAATCGTTAAAGAATTTTACAGCCATCCATGGTCAAGTGGTAGTGCATGTAAATTTCATTTCTAACGACTGGCAATATTCCGGTATAAGAATTTGGCCGTCTACCTATTTAATTGCACATGAGTCGGATCATAAAAGTAAAATATTAAATGTAGTTAATATCAACTGGTATCCAACTTATATGCAATTAAAAGGTCCGGTTACACCATTCACATTAATATTTGAAGGACTCCCTAAATCGTGTAACCAATTTGATTTAGTTGAAGAAATTCCGCAGTCCGGTGGTTTTGAGTACCTCAATATCAAAAGAAACCAATCCGATATTTATCATATCGAGTTGAGTTAGTTGCCTACCAAATGATAAGCGGTTTGTCTGCCGTTGATGTATCTAAAACCTGTTTCATCAAAATATCCGTCTTGCTCTAACATGATGCGAATACTTTTGTTCCATTCTTTAATTTGAAAAGCGGCATTTAATTCAATGGAGTAGGCCGTATTATAGTGAGTAGGAAAATCCCCACTTCCCGGAACACCACCTTGCTGATCCCATAAACCGATAGTTGGTCCGGCTGCATGTCCATGAAACCCAATCGGGTGGGTATAAATGGTAGCATCTATGTTTTCTTTTTTGGCTGCTGCAAGCGCAGCCGCTAATATATCATTACCAGATCTGTTGAGTTTATACTGTTCAGTTAATATATCCTGTAATCTGTTTGTTTTGGCTAAAGCGGCTTTTAAAAATTCCGGTGCATCTTTTTCATCGGGTCTTAAAACGTAAGCATGTTCCTGAATATCGGTATTTAATCTTAAGTAAGTAATTCCAAAATCAACATGCAGTAAATCTCCTGCTCTAATTACCTCGAGGCCATTGTGACCTTTGTTGGAAAAAGCTTTTAAATGATCAAATTTCACCGAATCGTTGCGTTGAATTTCTACCGATGGATGAAACCAGGTGCTTAAACCTAAATCCTGAATTTTTTGGCGAAACCACCATACCAAATCTTCGCTGGTGGTAATACCCGGTGTAATTACTTTACTACTAAATCCTTCTGCAATAATTTTTTTACTGATGCTAATGAGTTGAGGATAAAATTCCATTTCACGTGCAGTTCTGGTTTCTAACCAGGCAACAGCTAAAGGCTCAGCAGACACTACTCTTTGTTTATATGCTGCGGGTAGTGATTTAATCAATGTTTCATATTCTGTATGATCTAAACCATCGGCATGGCCAAAATCTGCAGAGGTATTAACTGCAATTTTTTTAGGTTGATGTTGTTCTACCAATGCATTTAAAGCGTCCCACTGATTGGGATGTTTTTTCATATCCCATGCAGCCAAAATTTCATCGCCTACATTATATCTCGCAATGGCCGACTTAGTTAACGCTTTTGTTTGAGGGTTATAGTAAAACACCAACATAGTTCTTCTTCGCGCACTTAACCAGGTGGCAGGCAACATGGTTTTTATGATTGGGTCCTCATTGTATTCTCTGGTAATTAATACCCACATATCAATGTTGTTTTTTTCCATTAATTGTGGCAACAAATTATTTAGTCTATCTGCAAGTACTTCATCAATTACTTGTGCTTGTTGTCTTAATGGTAAAACTTGACCGTTACTACTAACAACAAGCAAAAAGAACAGGGATACCAAAACTGATTTCATATACATATATTATTATCTGGTTAATCGATATATAAATACTGCAGATCATTTCATTAGTTTAAGATATTCAGGAACATTCAACACTTCGCCGGGAGCGTGTGCGCCTTTTCCTGAAGCCCCCAAACCATCTAAACCATCTACGTATGCTGCAATATAAGAAATATCTCCAGCTCCGCTGCTATCCGGATTGCCGGTAATTACTTTTCTATACCCTAATGCTAAATTGCTTTTACTTAGTGCTTCCGCTAATAATTCATTTCCTTCAGTGGGCTCCATACTTTCATAGCCGCTATAATAATCACATCATCCCTTTTCATATCATTAATACCCTGACCAGTAATGTTGGGGTCGTTAATTTTAGTAAAAGGATTTTCGGGCATATCGCGTTCAAAAATCGTATCCAGATGTCCTATTAAAAACAACACTTAATATAAATAGTAAACACAATTTTTGCATGAATACTTTTTAAATAAGCACTAAAAATTTAAAATCAGTTCTGCTACAATTTCAGGTACTTCTTCATTGGGCGCATGTCCCACATCCTGAAGCACAATCAATTTACTACCTTTTATGTATTTTTCAAATAAGTAAGCATTAGTAACCGGTATTAAAGAGTCCTTTTCTCCCCAAATTATTAAAGCAGGGCAAGTAATCGTCGAAAGCTTTTTGTAGTCGAGTTTTTTTCTGTTATTAAACAAATTAACCAATGCTTTTCGATTCCCTTTTCTGATGGCCATATCATGATACCGATCTACTAATTCTTGTGTAACTAAACTAGTATCACCATACACACCTACCAGGCTTTTTCTTATGATAAATTTTGGCGTAATGTATTTAATTAAATTATTTAATACAGGTATGGCGGCCAACTTAAAACCTAAAGTAGCGTTTAAATTATTATCGGGAAAGCCGGTTGCGTCTATTAAAAAAAGTTTTCTCACTTTGGTAGGATGCGCAACCGTATAGTACCAGGCAATTCCACCTCCTAAAGAGTTTCCCCCAATATCACAAACAGTAATATCTATAAACTTAAAAAAGGTAGCTAAAAAGCGCGCATAATAACTGCAGCTGTATTCGTTTTCCTCGTTGGGTCCGGTTAATCCAAAGCCGGGCAAGTCGAGTGTAATTACCCGCCTATATTTTTTTAATGAATCCACTACTTTTTCAAAAGTATGCAAAGAAGAAGATGTGCCATGTATTAACACTAATGGAATAGAATCACTACGCACACCTTCATCTCTGTAATGAACATTCATTCCATATAAAGAAATAAACCGCGAGTTGTCATTGGTGTATATTGGAATTAAATCTTCTACCGATCTATCGGGCTGATAAAAAATTGCGAATAATCCAACCACTAGAATGAATAATCCAATGAAGATGTTTTTAATTTTAGGCAAAAAAGTACTCATTTAATTTTAGTTAGCATTTATTTATTCCAAACAGCACCAATTCCTGCTTTCCAAAACAATTGATTGATGGCCGGTATTTGATTATTTAACAAGTCTTCCCCTCTTTTTTTAAGACCCTCCCATGTTGCATTTAATTCAGTAATTCTCTCTACAGATGGGGTACTTAAAATTGGAATCTCACTTTGTATATGGTTCATGGCAAACATATAATCGGCAGTAAACTTATTCGGAAAGTTTTCTACATCATCATACGCAGTAGATTTTCTTTGAATCATTTCTTCATCCCAATCTTTCATTTTTTTAACGAGAAGAGCGGCTTCATTATTTACTGATTTTAAATTTTCCTGATTAGGCAAACCAGCAATAATAGTTTCTAATTGTAGTCTTTTAGCATACAGCGTATTAACTAAATTATGCATAGCCGTTACATTTTTTTCAACCTCACTGATAAAAACATGAAACTTTTTATAATCCTCTGCACTAATACCATAAAAAGGATTGGGTAAAATAGCGGCAGACGTAATGCTTTGCTGATCACCCACTTTTAAGGTATAAGAATATTTTCCGGGAATGGCTTTGTGGCCTCTATAGCTACTTTCTATATATACATTCGGAACACCGGGTAAGGTTGGGTAATGCATGTTCCATACAAACCGATTCAATCCTTTGTTGGCAGAAAGGGTGGGTGTTTCATTAGGGCCACCATCGTATTTTTTAAACGAAGCATCTGCTTTAGAACTAAATGAGGCTACAAAATTTCCTTCCGCATCTTTTATCTCTAACTGAACCACTTCCTGGTCTTTTATTGCCGGAAGCTGGTAATATAATACCACGCCGGTTGCCGGGTTAACTCCCCTAAAATCGTTGGTGCCGCTGATGTTTGGGTTATTGGCATCTAGCTCACTACCACCTGTAACAATATAAGTATCTGCAGGCTGATAAAGCGTTAATAAATTAGCTGCTTTTTTATATTGACGAAGTAAACTTAAATCATCTAAAATCCAAAAAGAACGACCGGATGTAGCTGCAATTAAATTACCCTGATGTATGCGTAAATCTGTTATAGGGGTTAGCGGTAAATTCAATTGAAATGGTGCCCAATTTTTACCTCCATTCCAGGAGAGGAATAAGCCTGTTTCTGTTCCGGCAAATAACAAATCTTTTAAAACCGCATCTTCTCTAACCACTCTGGTGAAAGCACCATGTGGTATACCCGCACTAATATTAATCCAGGTTTTACCATAGTCGGTCGTTTTATATAATGCAGGTGTATGGTTGTTAAATTTATATTGTGTAGTAGCAATATAGGCGGTGGCTTTATCATGCGGCGATACTTCTATCGCATTAATTAAGCATTCACTTAATCCGGCAGGAGTTACATTCTGCCAATTGTTACCCCCATCTTTGGTGAGGTAAACCAATCCGTCATCGCTACCGGTATAAATTACCCCCTTTTCATGAGGAGATTCCATGAGGTAACTTAAAGTGCCGTAGTTTTCTGCACCAACTGCTTCATTGCTAAAAGGCACACCGGCTTTACCTTGTTTGTCTTTTTCATTTCTGGTAAGATCAGGAGAAACCTCTTTCCAATTTTTACCATAGTCGCTGGTTTTTAGTAATACTTGAGCACCATGATAAAAGGTGTTGGCTTCATGCTGACTCCAAATTATAGGTGCATTCCAGTTAAACCGATACTTCATATCCTTGGCATCTCTTCCTAAATATTGAATTGGAGCTGCCATAATATTGGTACTGGCTTTTGCCTTAGTATCTAATACATCTATAGTACCTTGATAACTACCGCCTAAAACGTAACGAGGATCATTGGGATCAAAGGCAAGAAAAGCGCTTTCGCCTCCGGCAGAGGCACTCCATGAATTGGTAGATATGCCACCACTGTTTAATTCTCTGCTGGCAATGCTAACAGAGGTATTGTCTTGCTGACCACCATAAATCCGGTAAGGAAACTGATTGTCAACATTAATTCTATAAAACTGAGCTGTGGGCATATTATGCTGACTGCTCCATGATTTTCCTTGATTAAAGGAAATGGCCGCACCTCCATCGTCAGCAATAATCATGTTATTGGCATTTTTAGGATTAATCCAAAGATTATGATAATCGCCATGTGTAGCAGAAATGTCTTCCCATGTTTTACCCCCATCAATAGAACGCATGGCTGGTGCACTCATTACATAGAGGGTATTTTCATTCAACGGATCGGTAAATAATTTTATATAATACCACGAACGTTGAATTAAACGATGATCATTGGTAACCTGACTCCAGGATTTACCTGCATCAGTAGACACATAAAGGCCACCCGCTTCTTTTGTATAGTCGCTTTCAATAAGTGCAAATACTTTTTCTGAATTAGAGCGGCATACCGCAATGGCCATTTTACCCATTTCTTTGGGTAAGCCTGTTTGTAACTTTTCCCAATGTGCGCCGCCATCTGTTGATTTATACAAGCCACTACCCGGCCCCCCACTTTTAACTTGCCAAGGTTTACGGCCATGATCCCACATAGAAGCATAGACAATAGCGGGGTTATTCATGTCCATCGACAATTCATTGCAACCCGTGTTTTCATCTACATACAAAACTTTTTTCCAGTTTGCGCCACCATCCACCGATTTGTATATACCACGATCAGCTGATTTACCATACAATGCACCTTGAGCGGCAATGTACACAATGTTCGGATCCTTCGGATGTATAGCAATGCGTGCAATATGTTGAGTAGTTTCAAGCCCTATTTTATGCCAGCTTTTGCCCGCATCTGTACTTTTATACACCCCATCACCCGAATGGGTCATTACCCCTCTAACAGCGTGCTCGCCCATACCAACGTACACAATATTGGCATCACTTTCTGCAACGGCAACCGCACCTACCGAACTCGATTTAAAGTATCCGTCCGAAATATTTCTCCAGGTAATCCCCATATCATCTGTTTTCCATAAACCACCACCGGTAGTACCCATATAGTAAACAGCAGGATTATCAACCACCCCACAAGCGGCCACCGATCTACCTCCTCTGAAAGGCCCAATAGACCTCCATTTCATGGGTTTAAATACATTGTTTAAGCTGTTAACACCAGTGTCTGTAGTGCTTTGCGCATAAATTCCTGTATGTACTAATACAAGTATCAAAGCAAGCTGTAAAAATCTTCCCATTTTATTGAACTGTTTGGTAATGAAATATATACTAAATTGGATCTGTTGAGTAGTTTGAATGCTTATTTTAATGTAATATATATGAAAAAAATGCTATTTATTGGGTTCATGTTGGTTATTGGTAACTTATTAAACGCACAATCCACTAAAAATATTCTACACCCACCCGCAATATTATCTATAAAGCGGGAAGATCTTAAAAAAGATTTGTACGAATTGGCAGATGCTCATTTCAGAGGCCGTTCTGCCGGTACATTAGATGAGTTAAAAGCATCTATGTGGATCGGAGAAAAATACCGTGCATTGGGGTTAAAACCCGGCGGCGACGACGGTACTTATTTTCAATATTTCTCTCTTTGGAGAAATGTAGTGAGCGACCAAACAACCATAAACCTAAATGGTCGTCAATTACCGCTCTGGAAAGAGGCGGCTATTGCACAAATGGCCAATGTACGCATAGATGCACCCATACAATACATTGGCAATGCTGCTTTGGTAGACATGAATGCTATTGATGTTAAAGGAAAAGTAGTAGCAGTTGAAGCCGACCCTACAGGCATTAACATGAACAGGTCATTGCCTACCTGGCGTTACAGCAGAA
This sequence comes from Sediminibacterium sp., assembly GCA_044239855.1. Taxonomy (GTDB): domain Bacteria; phylum Bacteroidota; class Bacteroidia; order Chitinophagales; family Chitinophagaceae; genus Sediminibacterium. Next base: position 15,443 of record JBIIAP010000010.1, read on the forward strand.
GTATGTTTGATAAATACGGGAATACGCTGATTGCAAAAGGCGCTATTGCAATAATTTTTGTTGCAGATGCTACCGCAGAAAAATGTTGGGAAGATGCCACAGAAAATTTTAAGCGAGGCAATTATGATATCGAGGGAGGCGCTAACGCAAAATTAACTACAACTGTTCCGGTCATTTGGGTTCATGCTGCGCTAAAAAATGAGTTGTTAAATAAATCAGCGCAATTAAAACTAAATCTATCGGTTAGCAGATTTGACTATCCTTCCGTAAATATCATCGGCAAAATTGATGGAACAGATCCCTCACTTAAAGAGGAGTATGTTTTATACAGCGGTCACCAGGACGCACACGGCATAAGAAATCCCATGAATAACGACAGTGTATATTATGGTGCCGATGATAATGCGAGTGTTGATGTTGCCATGTTTGCTGCCGCAAGAGCCTTTAAAAAACATCCTGCCAAACGTTCTGTACTCTTTGTAATACACGGGGCTGAAGAACGTGGTCTGTTAGGATCTAAGTGGTACGCAGCTCATCCAACGGTTCCGATTAATAAAATTGTAACAGTAATCAACGGAGATATGATTGGTAGAAACAATCCCGATAGCGCCGCTGTTTTAGGGATGCAACCGCCGCATAGAAATTCACTAGAGTTGGTTAACATGACTTTAGAAGCAAATAAAGAAGGCCCGAATTTTAAATTAGATACACTTTGGGATAAACCCACGCATGTAGAAGGCTGGTATTTTAGAAGCGATCATTTACCCTATGCCAGATTAGGCATTCCTGCATTAATGTTTACAACCTTATTGCACCCCGATTATCATACACCCATGGATAAAGCTGAATTAATTGATTACGATAAGCTAAAAAAGATGACCGACTGGATGTATAGAACCGCATGGAAAGTGGCCAATGCACCCAAAAGACCAGCTAGAGATGTAGATTTTAAACTAGAAAGATAAAGCCATTTAATAAGCGCATTAATCATAATCAATGAAGTACCTAAAAATATTATACGTTCAGGTTTTAATAGGCATTATATTGGGCATACTCACAGGGGTGTTATTTCCTTCTTTTTTTGCAGCAGGTAAGCTCATCAGCGATACGTTCATCAACATGATTAAGATGGTAATTGCACCCATCATATTCTTTACGATTGTGTTGGGGATTACCGGTGCAGGTAACATGAAAAAAGTGGGTCGTGTGGGCGGAAAAGGAATTATTTATTTTGAGCTAGTATCTACGTTTGCATTGCTCATTGGTTTATTTGTAGCCAACTTTATTCGTCCGGGTAAAGGTGTAGTATTAAATGAAAGCTCATCAGACAAAGTAGCGGAATATGTAAGTAAAGGACAAGAAATGAACTGGCCTGAATTTTTTGCACACATAGTTCCCGAAAACATTATAGGGGCTTTTGCCAAAGGCGATATTATACAAATTCTATTTTTCAGCATGCTATTTGCCATTGGTTTAATGCAGTTAAAAGGTGCTGCAGATGGACTAATCAACAGCTTTACCACCATCAATAAAGCGTTGTTTAATGTTTTAGGTATGGTAATGAAATTAAGTCCCATTGGTGCTTTTGGCGGCATGACCTACACCATGGGTAAATTTGGCATCAAGAGCTTGGTGGTACTGGGCAACTTTATGCTCACTTTTTATATTACGGTTTTCATATTCATTTTTGTGGTGTTAAATGCAATAGCCAAATATTATGGGTTTAGTTTACTGAAACTATTGGCCTATTTAAAAGAAGAAATATTTATTGTGATTGGCGCCAGCAGTAGTGAAGCGGTGTTGCCATCGGTCATGCAAAAATTGGAGAAAGCCGGTTGCGATAAAACAGTAGTAGGGTTAATTATTCCAACCGGTTATAGTTTTAATTTAGATGGAACCACCATTTATTTAAGTATGGCGGTATTATTTTTAGCACAGGTATTTAATATTGATTTATCTATCTCCCAACAAATAACCATTGTAGCTATTTTAATGATTACCAGTAAAGGAGCCGCAGGGGTAACCGGCAGTGGATTTATTGTATTGGCATCTACCCTTTCTGCATTAAAAATAATTCCACTCGAAGGATTGGCGCTGTTAATTGGTGTAGATCGTTTTATGAGTGAAGCGCGCTCTGTTACCAATTTTATTGGAAATGCAGTAGCCACCGTTGTAATAGCAAAAAGCGAAAAAGGGGTTGATCTTGAAATGTATAAAAAAGTGGTGGGTGGTTAAAGCAGCCGATATCTTTTATATTTGTAAGCATGAGCACTTCCAACAAAAAGTTAGACATAATAGATCGGATACTAGAAGCCTGTTACAAACATAATCCCGATGCATTATTTATAATGAGTTTAATGCACCAATACGAAGAAAGAGGAAGCCTCAGTAAAAAGCAATTAGAAGGGTTGATGCTTAAGGCTGTAAAAGTGCCGGATATGCCACCCAATTGGTTGGCTACGTTGGAAGCAACCATCAATAAAATGCATACCAAAGAAAAAGCACCACCGGAAAAAACCAACACCCCACTTTTTATAAAAGACGAAGAAACCGGTAATAAAATGAAAGACATACTTGCCAGGTATCCTCATCATAAACGGGTGGTATTCTTGTATACAAAATATGAGCAGCATGAACTGTTGAGTGCAGCAGAAAAAGAGGAGGTAATAAAATTTTGGAAAATATTGGTGAAGTGAGAGGATGAGCAAGGCAAGTACCCCATCACCCCATTATCCCCCGTACCGATCCACCATCTACGGTAATGGTTTGGCCGGTTATAAATCGGCTTGCCGGACTCAACAACCAAAGGGCTAAACCGGCAAAGTCATTCGGGTCGCCCAAGCTACCCACCGGAATATTATTAATGGCAGCTTCCTTCACCATATGAAAGGGCATGCCTGTTTGCTCCGATTTTTTATGGTATAAACGATCTACAGCGGGCGTATCATGTGAGCCGGGCGCTAACACATTGAGGGTTACCCCCGATTTAGCAATTTCTTGCGACAGCGTTTTAACCATACCCACTACACCCAAGCGCAGCGAAGTACTTAATACCAAATTTTCAATAGGTTGTTTTACTGATACACTTTCCACAAAAACCAATCTGCCATAACCATTTGCCACCATTGTAGGAACAAAAGCCTGTGTTATAGCCACTTTCCAGCGCAGCAACAGTTGATATGCATGGTCCCAGTCTGCCAAAGTAGTTTCTAAAACAGTTTTAGCCGGTGGCCCACCAGCGTTTACCAATATACCATGCAAAGGTCTGTCACCCACCAGCGCTAACAATTGAGGAAGCAGTAAGGGGTCAGAAAGGTCGCCGGATAGGATGTCAATTTGAGCAGGAGCAGCCGATTGTAGCTGAATTAGTTTTTCTTTATTGCGGGCAACGGCAATAATAGACGCTCCTTCGCTAATAAGCGCAGTAGCAATAGATTTGCCAAATCCGGAGGTAGCTCCTCCAACAATAAAAAGGTGGTTATTAATGGCTAAATTCATTTACTCTTCAGTAGCAGCAGGAGTAGTGGACTTAATTAATATTTGAAACTTAGTATTTAAAGACACCACAAATTCACCGCCATCTAAAATTTCTTTAGTAGCCTTGTCATCTAGCATAACGGCAGCTAAATCACTTGCTAATGCCGAACTGCTGATTAAATTACTAACTCTGCCGCGGGTAAAATCAATATTGAATTTGTAGCCAGCTTTTCTGCCTGTACCAACTCTTTCAAAGTCAATCCTGTTAAGGTCTAAGACTTGATTTTCCTGGCGCGATCTTTTTAAAAGAATGCGAATAATGGGTAGGTACTTAATCCAGATCTGGGCGTACATGTAGCTTAGTAGTTTGAGGTTAGATGGCGAAGTTCCGAAAAAAATCGCCTATTTCCGAATTTGGTTTTAAAAAGAGCACATTCCTTTTATCTTCGCATCATTATGAATGATATTTCAACTATTACCATAAAGTCGCTAATTGTACACCAGGCGGGCAATGCAGCGCAGGGAGGACGTCTTTTATTGTCGGATTTAGCCATCAAAACCGATGAAAATCAACTGGCAGAAATGTTGATTCCTTTTCTGTTAAAGCCCATAAACGAGGCAGAACAGTACAGAATGGAGCCGGATAACCTGGTTTATACAGCTTCCAGCAACCTATTTGCCGATAAAGATCAGTTTATTACCATCAGTAAGCAATTGGCAGAGCATTTTCACTTAAAAAGCAGTTCGGCATTTGCCAAATCTGGTGAATTTTATGTGGCACTCTTTCAACAAGTACCTTTTGGAGACCAATTTGTAAGCGCCATCGGATTATTTCATACCAGCAATCGGGAATCTTTTTTGCAACCCAATATTACCGGAGATGGGATTCAATTAAAAATAGAGGAAGGGGTTGAATTAAAGAAACCCGAAAAAGCGGTATTAATATTTAATCAGGAAGTAGATGGTGGATTATTAACCTATGCTTATGAGTCTACGGCCTCAAAACAAGGAGAAGGCGCATTTTGGAAACACACGTTCCTGCAAATTACCCCACTGGTAAATAGCTATTACAATACCAATGCGGCACTAGGCATGTGTAAACTGTTTATTAGTAATGAATTGAACGAACAGTTTGAAACCAATAAAACCGATCAAATAGATATGCTGCAACGCAGTATGGAATATTTTAAAACGCACGATAATTTTCAAATAGAAGAATTTGGCAAAGAAGTATTGCACCACCCCGAAGTAATTGATTGTTTTAATGAATATAAGCAACAATATGAAGTGGCAAAACAGGTAACCATCGATAATTCCTTCGATATTAATTTAGAAGCTGTTCAAAAACAACAACGACAATTTAAGAGCATTTTAAAGCTCGATAAAAACTTTCATGTGTATATACATGGACGAAAAGACTTAATGGAAAAGGGTTACGACGAAAGAACCGGCAAGCATTATTATAAACTGTACTTTGATGAAGAAAAGTAAAACAAAGAAATAATGATTAACATTAAATTCCCGTTTTACTTTTCAGTACTTACTCCATTATCTAAACAAAAAAACGAGGTAACTAAAAATGGCTAAATAAGTAAATATGCTGTGCCTTTCTACAGAAAAACGAATATGAATACCTAGCGTACTTAATAATTCGTTTTCATGATTCTCCTGATTAACCATTATTTGGCCGGTAATATTAGAAATATAATTGTTTTCAACAGATCGCACCACGGTGGTTTCGTCTTTACTCCATTTCCAATATTTATTTAACAAACGATTTTCTGAATATACATAAACATTACCCGTGCTGGAAACAGCTCTTGCTTTGATGTTTATAAAGTTAAACGACTGATGCACTCTAGCAGTAATTAATACGTTTTTGGTTACTCTGTCTATTAGTTTGATTTCCGGAGACCACCATCCCGAGGTTTCAATGATGTATAAATCATCGTGAATATTTAAATCATACACTTTGCCGAATAAAGAGCTCTTTATCATGTAACCTGCAATAGTGTTTTCTTTTGCAATAGAGCAATTTTTACTAAAACCATCTGTTTTGTACTGTAATGTCTGAAACATTTAATTCCTTTTAAGGGTTAATCAAATATTTCATAGGAAGGATTGGCTTTAAAAACTTTCAAATAAAGTATATGCAATAGCGATACTTATTTGAAGTACTAATATCAATTAATCGTAACTAATTGTAATTAATAAGCCAAATGTATAATAAAATAAACAATAAAATGCCGAATAATTGTTAAAAAAGGGCAAAAAAAGATATATAAATGTTCGTAATGTATTTTAAAAGATTACAATCCTTCTAAAGCTTGCTTAAAATCGTATTGAAGGTCTTCATGCAGAGCAAGTAATGATTGATTAATTTTTTTAATTTGTTGATTATATAAATTATTCAACGTGGTGCTCAGCTTATAAGGAATTCCATGATTTTTTAGTGTGTAACAAAAATGGATTAAAATTGCCACTTCAGCCTGTTTTGAACCAATGTATCGAAGGTGTTTGTTGGCAATTCTCAGAATTTTCCGAATGGTTTTTTTGGCTAAATACAAGTTTGTACCTGCCGAAAGTGCATCCATCTCATCAGAAATCAGCTGTTTTACTTCTTCAACGTAAGCTTCTTCGTTATGTGATTCAAACAGTAAATAGGTAAGTAATTCTTTATTCTCTTTTTTAAACTTAGATAATCGTAAACACAATTCTACCAATACCTTATCGGAACTGGCTAATAACTCTTGTTTAATTTCATGAACGGTTGCTGCTTTCACTGGTATCTCCTTTTAATTATCCATTATCCATTATCAATTAATCAATTGTCAATTACCCATTATCAATTATCAATTGTCAATTAAAAATACCGTATTTTGTATGTATTCAAAAATTAAACGATTATGCCAACATCTCGCCGAAAATTTATTCAGCAAACAGCCATGGGTGTATTAGCTACTGCTTCCATCCCGCAGTGGTTACAGGCAGCCGCACCCGCTAAAACACTTACCGGAGTTCAACTGTATTCTGTTAGAGCAGACATGAAAAAAAATCCACTTGCTACACTTAAAGCGGTTGCAGAAATGGGTTATAAACATGTAGAGCATGCTAATTACATTAACCGTAAATTCTATGGTTATACGCCCAATGAGTTTAAAACCATATTGAATGATCTGGGGTTGACTATGCCAAGCGGACATACTGTAATGAATGAAACGCACTGGGATGCAACTAAAAAAGATTTTACCGATACCTGGAAGTATACGGTAGAAGATGCCGCAATTGTTGGTCAAATGCTGGTGATAAGCCCTTCTTTAGAGGAGCGGTTCAGACGTTTGCCCGATGACCTAAAACGCTTTATGGAAGTATTTAATCAATCAGGTGAGCTTTGTAAAAAATCGGGTATGCGGTTTGGCTATCATAACCACAATTTCGAATTTAGTAAGATATCGGGTGATCAAACAATGTACGACATCATTCTTCAATACACCGATCCTTCTTTGGTGGTGCATCAACTTGATTTTGGAAACCTGTTTGAAACCGGGGCAGATGCAATTGCTATCATTAAAAAGCATCCCGGCCGTTTTGTTTCGATGCATGTGAAAGATGTGATTAAAAATGATAAAGGCCAATATGAAAGTACTGTATTGGGTAAAGGGGTTCAGTTAGTCAAAGAAATTGTTGCATTGGGTAAAAAAACTGGCGGCACACAGCATTTTATAGTAGAGCAGGAATCCTATCAGGATATTACACCATTGGAGTCTATTCAACAGGATTTAGCTATTATGAAAAAATGGGGGTATTAAAAATCAAAATTAACAATTCAAAATAAAAAACCTTCAACCATAATTTAGTGTTGATTTAAACTAATAAAGATGAAGCATTTTGTTGTTTCTATACTGCTTGTTGGATCTTTAAATGCGCAAACGCCGCAACTATCCATTATAAAAAAATGGGAAGCACAGGCAAAGCAAGTAACCATCATACGAGATATATATGGTGTACCGCATATTTATGGAAAAACGGATGCAGACGCTGTTTTTGGTTTAATGTACACCCAGTGCGAAGAAAATTTTGAAAGAATAGAACGCAATTATTTAGAAATGTTGGGTCGTCGTTCAGAAATGGAAGGTGAAAAAACGATTTATGATGATTTGTTAATGCGCTTAATTGCCGACACCGCAGATGCCAAAAAAGACTTCGAGAAAAGTCCACTTTGGTTGAAGAAACTGTTGATTGCGCATGCCGATGCCATTAATTATTATTTGTACAAACATCCTGAAGTTAAACCGGTAGTACTCACAAAATTTGAACCCTGGTTTCATTTAATGTATACCGATGGCAGTGTACATGCAACCAGTACCGGAGGGGCAAGTGTTGATGAAATCAAACGCTTTTATGAAGACCCCAATAACAATAGTACCGCCCAAGTTTTCTTCAACAAAGACATGGATGATAGAGGCTCTAATGGTTTTGCCATAGCTCCGGCAAATAGTGCAACTAAAAACGCTTTACTGTATATAAATCCGCATGTGCCCTTTTACTTTAGAAACGAGGCCCAAATGGTAAGTGAAGAAGGATTAAATGCTTATGGCGCATCTACCTGGGGACAGTTATTTGTTTACCAGGGCTTTAATGAAAACTGCGGCTGGATGCATACTTCAGGATATACCGATGTAGCGGATTTATATGAAGAAAAAGTTACCCGGCAAGGAGACGATTATTGGTATGAATATGAAAACAAACAACTGCCGGTAAAATCAAAATCCATTACCATTAACTTCAAAAAAGATGGGGTGATGCTTGCTAAAACCTTTGCCGGTTGGTACACCCACCATGGGCCGGTACTGGCAAAAAGAAATGGCAAATGGTTGAGTTTAAAAGAATACAACCGGTCATTAAAAGCATTAATTCAATCGTGGCTCACTACAAAAGCAAACGGACTGGCTGCCTATACCAAAGCTATGGAAGGGTTGTCTAACACCACCAATAATACCGTATATGCCGACAACAAGGGAAACATTGCTTATTGGCATGGTAATTTTGTACCGATACGCGATACCTCTTTTAATTGGAAACTGCCGGTTGATGGAACTACCAGCGCTACCGAATGGAAAGGCGTACATCCCTTATCTGCAATAGTACAGGTAATTAACCCGGCTAGCGGATATATTCAAAATTGCAACGCAACTCCTTTTACTTCGGCAGGAGAAAGCAGCCCTATTAAAAGCAACTATCCGGTTTACATGGCTCCCGATGGGCAAAATGCAAGAGGAATTAATGCCATGCGTTTACTTAACAATAAATCCAACATCACATTAAACGAATTAATTAATGTGGGGTATAACAGATATTTAACCGCATTCGATATTTTATTACCTGCGCTGTTTAAAGCGTATGAGGGCTTGCAAGAAAATTCCGCTCAAAAAAATGCAATACAAAACCCCATAGCGTTACTGAAAGCATGGGATAAAATAACGGATACCAATTCCATCGCAACTACCCTTGCAATAGATTGGGCAACCAAAGTAAATGGGCTCTATCCAAAAGCCGCTACTCAGGAAGAAAATACAGAAATAATTGGCCGGTTCAATAGTATTGCAAAAAATATGGAGTCAGCGCAACTGATTAAAACATTGGCCGAAGTAGTAGATAATCTGAAAAAACAATACGGAACCTGGGAAGTTACCTGGGGGTCAATTAATAGATATCAGCGATTAACAGGCAAATTTGATGAACAGTATGATGATGCTAAACCTAGTATGGCAGTTGCACTGAGCTCTTCCAGATTTGGTTCACTACCTGCTTTTGAAAGCAGGGTTATGCCCGGCACTAAAAACCGTTATGGTTTTTCGGGCAATAGTTTTATAGCAGCAGTGGAGTTTGGGAACAAGATAAAAGCTAAAACCATAGTAACAGGCGGACAAAATAATAACCCTGCGTCCGCTCATTTTACTGATCAGTCTGCAGGGTTTATTAATGGAAATTTTAAAGAAGTATTTTTTTATAAAGCAGATGTGTTAAACAACAAAAAACGCCAGTATCATCCGGGTGAATAAGGGATTAAATGGTATAACTCATACCGCCATCTTTTTCATCTTTTAATTGTACGCCAAGCGCAGCCAATTCGTTCCTGATTTTATCACTGGTTACAAAGTCCTTTCTGCTTTTGGCGTCTTTACGGATATTAATCAATAATTGCAGCACACCATCTAGTTTGTCGTTGTTGTCTGCTTTGTTGATTTGTAATCCAAATATATCAATCAGAAAAGTGTGCAGCTGTTTTTTGAGTAGGGCAACCGTATTGCTATGTAAAGCAGAAGCAGCAATATGTTTATCTTTTATAGAATTAATAACCGGTACCAATTCAAACATATTGGCAATTACTTTAGCTGTATTCAGGTCATCATTCATAAAAGTATCGAAGTCTGCTATCAACCTATTTACTTTTTCATCGAGGGCGGCATCAATATTAGATCCGGTGCTGCCTAAATCGTTTTGTTGTTGCAACCAGTCAAATGCTTCCATCAAACGCTTATGCGCTTTTTCACTGCCCTGAAGGGCATCATTTCCAAAGTCTAACGTACTTCTGTATTGCGATTGAAGAATAAAGAAACGAACGGTAGCAGGACTGTAAGCTTGCTCCAGAATAGGATGCGATCCGCTAAACAACTCACTTAATTTAATAACGTTGTTGTAGCTTTTACCCATTTTACGGCCGTTAATGGTAATCATATTATTATGCAGCCAATAGCGGGCAGGTAATTGATGATTACAAACGGTACTTTGTGCAATTTCACATTCATGGTGCGGAAATTGAAGATCCATACCACCACCGTGTATGTCAAACTCTTTTCCTAAATATTTTGTACTCATGGCAGAACACTCAATGTGCCAGCCCGGAAAACCTTCACCCCATGGACTTTGCCAGCGCATGATGTGTTCCGCAGGGGCTTTCTTCCAAAGCGCAAAATCGCTTTTGTTTCTTTTTTCTTCCTGATTATCTAATTCGCGGGTACTATCTATTTGATCATCCAGTACCCTGCCACTCAATATGCCATAAGGCTGCCCTTTAGCAGAAAAGTCTGTGTTGTATTGGTCAACATCAAAATAAACGGAGCCATTGGCTTCATAAGCATAACCATCCGCAATTATTTTTTTAATCATTTCAATTTGTTCCACAATATGTCCGGTAGCAGTGGGTTCAATGCTGGGAGGCAAATTGTTAAACTGACTCATAGCCCAATGGTACAGGTTGGTGTATTTTTGTACCAACTCCATCGGCTCAAGTTTTTCTAAAACAGCTTTGCTGCTTATTTTATCTTCTGCTTCACGGCCTTCTTCCTCAAAATGACCGGCATCAGTAATATTTCTTACATAACGAACTTTATACCCCAGGTATAATAAGTATCGAAACACCACATCGAAGGTAATAAATGGACGAGCGTGGCCTAAATGGCTCTCCCCACTTACAGTAGGGCCACAAACGTACATGCCCACATAGGGAGGATTAATGGGTTTAAACTCTTCTTTTTGGCGCGTTAACGAATTGTATAATTTAAGTGACATTAGTGCGAAAGTATTTTATTTTTTGAAATGAAGATCAGCCATTAACATATTATGGTCGCTCAGCGACTCATCTAGCATTTCAAATTGAGTGATATCAAATGATGGATGCGCTAAAATATAATCTATTCGTAATGTGGGAGATAAGGAAACAAAGCTTCTGCCGATACCAAAACCTTTTTCAAGAAAAGCATCTTTAAGGTTTTTTTTGATGGTAAAATAGGTATAAGAATTAGGCACATCATTAAAATCACCCGTAATTATGTATGGATGTGGACTTTTAGCCAACTGTTCCTGAACAATATCTGCCTGAATCCCTCTTTTTTTATAGGCTTTTTTCATTTTCCGCATGATACTCATAGAGGCAGAAATAGATTCCGCATCAGACTCTTTGATATGCCTGATATCTTCATAATCGCCTTTTTGAAATTTAAAAGACTGAAGATGAGTGGTAAACACGCGAAAAGTATCTGAAGCAATCCGCACATCAATAAAAATAATACTCTCATCGTTCGGAAATGCAACCCTGCCCGAATCTATTATTTTATATTTCGAGAAAATAATGCAGCCTAGTTCATAGTGCCCATTACCTACAGCATAATCTCTGGAAAAATAATAAAAAGGATGTGTTTGGGTAAAAAGCTCAATATTGTTTTCATTGTTAGCCGTGTTGAACTCCTGTAAACAGATGATATCGGGTTTGTTTTTAAGAATACTATTGGCTAATTCATTCCGTACTTTTTTTCTAATATCCGCATCATATACTACGCCATTAAATCCGTGAATGTTCCAATCAACCACCCGAATGTTATTATCAGGTTTGATTTTCACGAAATCAGCAGTGTTATTCCAGGCAAATAAAACTTTTACTTGCTTAAAACCAATTAATAAAAACAGT
>JBIIAP010000330.1:0-2627 GCA_044239855.1 Sediminibacterium sp.
CTTCCAACATTCTTTTTGCTTCTTCTGCATTTCTGCCCAATGGCTTGGTTGTCATTACTGCTTTTTTATGTTTACAGCAAAGCATTACCGCTTCTTCGTGCAAATTATTGGGAAGCGCTATACAAACAATATCTACATCTGCTCTGGAAATAGCTTCTTCCATATTGGTTGTCCAATGCGGACAATTGTAATCTGCCGCAAATTTTCCGGCACTTTCAGCTCTTCTGGAATAAATGCTTACAATTTTGTCTCTGCTTCTATATCCTTGAAGTGAGTCTGCATAAAACCGGCCTATAAATCCGGATCCTAACATGGCGATGCGTTGCATATATACAATTAAAAATTAAAAATTAAAAATTAAAAAGTCAAAAATAAAAAAAGTCAAAAATAAAAAATCCTCAAACAGCGGGTTCTGCTTTCTTCTCTTTGAAGAAAAGCACGAAAGCTATGAGTACAGCGCCAGCTATGGCAGCAGGCGTTAACCAAATGCTCGTCCATGCATGTTGTGCTTCACTTAATTTATGTTGATCTACCACAAATCCACTGTACCATGTTCCAATAAACATACCCACACCATAAGTTGCGAAAGTAAATAAACCTTGTGCAGCATTTTTGATGGTTTGGCCGGCAGCTTTTTCAGTATACATGTATCCGGTAACAAAAAAGAAGTCATAACAAATACCATGTAAAATAATGCCTGCATACAACATCCAACTTGCATCAAGTGTACCATAAGCAAAACAAATATATCTTAGTACCCAGGCGCTCATACCTAATATCAACATTTTTTTAACGCCAATTTTATTGAACATAAACGGAATGGCTAAGATGAAAAGCGCTTCAGACATTTGCCCCATGGTCATTTTACCGGCAACATTTTCTAATCCTAATTCATTTAAAAATGGGTTAGAAAAGCCATAGTAAAAAGAAAGTGGAATGCAAATTAAAATGGCTGCAACGAAAAACACCAGATAAGATTTTTCCTTTAGCAGTACAAATGCATCTTTGCCTAAAATGGCACCCAAATCAGTTTTTGTTCCGGCACCTTTTGGTGGGGTATTGGGTAAAATAAAACTAATGAAACCCAGTATTGCTGAAACGCCTGCTGCAACATGAAATGTACCGGCTGTTTTTTCAATACCTAATTTCGAGATGATTAATCCGGCAGCAATCCAACCCAATGTTCCAAATACTCTAATCCATGGGAATTGTTTTCCGGGATCTGTCATTTGAGCAAATGCAACACTATTGCTTAATGCAATGGTAGGCATATACAGTAATGAGTAAATTAAGATTACCCAATAAAAACTTGAATTATCAACCGTAGTTGCAAGATATAGCAGTACTCCACCAATTAAATGTAATACCCCCATGATTTTTTGAGCAGCAAAAAACTTATCTGCAATCATACCTACAAAAAATGGAGAAATAATGGTGGCAATTGCACCAGCACTATATGCAGCACCAATTTCTACGCCAGAAGATTTCAACACATCTCCCATATAAGTCCCCATCGTAACATACCATGCGCCCCAAATATAGTATTGCAAGAACATCATTACTGCAAGTGAAATACCGGTTTTCATATTCATAAAGCCAATCGTTTTAGTATGTCGAATATAAACGATTATTTTCAAAGTCCACATAACTTTGTTGCACAAACAATTCACCCCTCAAGGTCTTGGCTAACATTATCAATTATCAATTATCAATTATCAATTATCAATTATCAATTGATAATGTTAAAGCGCTTGAAGTATATCCGCTAATATATCATCCTTATGTTCTAATCCAACACTGATTCGAATTAATCCCGGTGTTATATTAACTGCTTGTCTTTCTGCTTCAGACAATTTTGCGTGTGTGGTGCTGGCCGGATGAGATGCGATACTCCTGGTGTCTCCTAAATTAGCAGTGAGGGAAAGCATTTTTAATTTGTTTAAAAAATTTCTGCCCGCTTCCAGTCCTCCTTTTAAGTCAAAACAAACAATCCCGCCCCCATTTTGCATTTGTTGAATGGCTATTTGATAATGAGGGTGAGATGGTAAAAATGGATATCGTAAAGTGGCAATTGCAGGATGATTTTCTAACTGCTTTGCAATAAACAATGCATTAGAGGCATGGCGCTCCATTCTCACATCCAGTGTTTCTATGCTTTTGCTTAAAACCCAGGCGTTAAAGGCCGATAATGCCGGCCCTGTACTTCTGCAAAACAAGTAAATTTCCTTGATAAGGTCTTTCCGTCCAACTACTGCACCACCTAACACTCTTCCTTGTCCATCCAGCCATTTGGTGGCAGAATGTACAACCAGATCGGCGCCAAATTCAATAGGACGTTGGTTTACCGGTGTAGCAAAACAATTGTCTACATTTAAAATGATGCCATGTTTTTTTGCTAATTTTCCTATCATCGCCAAGTCTAATACTTCCAGGCCCGGATTAGTAGGTGTTTCCAGGTAAATCATTTTGGTGTTGGGTGTAATGGCTGCTTCCCATTCTGCTTCAGTAGCATTGGCTCCAACATATCCATATTCAATGCCATATTTAGGCAGATATTTGGCAATCACCGTATGGGTACTGCCAAATATAGAATTACATGCCAATAAGCGATCGCCCTGCTTTAATAA
>JBIIAP010000331.1:0-2626 GCA_044239855.1 Sediminibacterium sp.
TGATTGCGCAGCCAATGGGCAATTTTTGCACCATTTTCGCAATGACGCTGCATGCGTAAATGAAGGGTTTTAATACCCCTTAATACCAAAAAGCAATCCATTGGTCCGGGTACTGCCCCACAACTTTTTTGTATAAAATACAGTTGCTCTCGTAAAGCAGCATCATTCATCATCAATGCCCCCTGAATCACATCACTGTGTCCGCCAAGGTATTTGGTAGCAGAATGCATTACTAAATCTGCTCCTAAATCGAGTGGGTTTTGTAAATAAGGAGAGGCAAAAGTATTGTCTACACAAAGCAACACATGTTTAGCTTTGGTGATTTTTGCGATGGCCTCAATATCAGATATGTTCATTAACGGATTGGTAGGTGTTTCAATCCACACCAATTTGGTTTTTGCAGAAATAGCTTGTTCAATATTTGCAGGATCGGTAGTATCTACATAAGTAAACTGAATACCAAATTTCTCATATATTTTAGAAAACAAGCGATAAGTACCACCGTACATATCATTGGCTGCAATGACTTCATCACCGGGCACTAAAAGTTTCATTACCGTATCGGTAGCTGCCACTCCACTGCTGAATGCCAGGCCAAATTTTCCATTTTCAATTTGCGCATAGGCTTCTTCTAATGCAGTACGGGTAGGGTTTTGACTGCGTGCATATTCATACCCTTTATTTACACCGGGCGCTTCCTGCACATAGGTAGATGTTTGGTAAATGGGCGTCATAATTGCGCCGGTAGAAGGATCGGGTTCCGCACCTGCGTGTATATATTTAGTAGCTGTTTTCATAAACTTATATTTGAGAGTACAAATATAAGCAGCTATACAATGATTAACCGGTTAAATTCTGCTTGTGCAAAATCAATTACTTCGGTAATAAATAGGTCAGAAGATGCGGCTAACAAATTATAATGTTCATTAAAGAGTTGAAAAGGCAATTCATGACTGGTTAAATGTTGGGCTCTTCTTACCAATCCACCAAAGCTGTTTTCAATACCCCATTTATACCGGTAATTAAATAACCAGTTTTGTTGCTGCATATATGGAAACATGCGCGCAAATTTTTCGGGAAAATAAATTTGTTGCGTTTGCAATAAGGTATAAGTCTGTTGAGAGAATTGCAGCCATGCTGCTTCCGATAAAACCTGCTGATGCAATGCTAAAAAATGGTCATACACAATATCTATAAATGCGCCGGAATACAAGCGTACTGCGGGACTAAATATCTGCTTTAATTCTTTAGTAATCGCATGATTATCGGTAAACGCATCTATTGCTCTATGCAGTTGAATGCCTTTTTGTATTGTAACCGGATAATCAAATTGTTTTTTTCCTTTCACATAGTCGCTAATCATGTTACCCACCAGCATATCGGGGTGATTAAAAGATAAGTACGCATGAGCCAGGTAATTCATTTTATTGCATGGTTGAGTTAATCCAATCGCTGATGAATTTTAACGCAATAGGAGAAAAAGTTTCTTCGATACTGTCGTATGGATCATTTGCTGATTTACAGGTTTGAAACAAGTGATTTAAATCAGGAAAACTACGGAGGGTATATTTTCTATTTCTACCTTTTTTTAGCGCTGCATTAATGCCTTCTAAATTTGCTTTTACTTCTATTTGAATATCGCTTTCACCATTAACGGCTAACACCGGAAGTTTTAATGCCGATAAATTAATGGACGGATCATAATTCATAAAATACTTCAGCCAAACAAGTGCACTGCTGAATTGATCGGCTATGTTTAAGAAAGCTTTGTCGCCTTTGGTATACAGCAAATTACTTTCTACTTCCTCATTATTATAAACCTTCCATTTTTTATAATAATCCTGCATATAATTTTTAATGCTGTCTGCATTGCTGTATAATTTAAATGCATCCATCATACCATTTACCAATCCAGTAGCTTTTAAATCATCTTCGGGCAATAAGTTTTTCTTTACAAAGTTCCGTTTCATTTGAAATTTCAGAATCTCGTCGCCCTTAATACCAGGTGCAGCTAATAATGCAAGAAAAGCTATTTTTTTAGTGTTAATTGCCACCATTGGAGCAATCATACCGCCTTCACTGTGTCCGATTAACCCAATTTTTTTAGGGTTAATATCATTTCTGGTTAACAGATACTGTAAGCCACTTTCTACATCTTTGGCAAAGTCTACACTGGTTAATTTTAATGGATCATTACCTACATTGGTTAATCCGGTGCCTCTGTCGTCCACCCGCAAAACAGCAATACCATTTTTAGTAAGATAGTCGGCTAAAACAAAATAGGGTTGATGCTCAAACATAGTACCATTGCGGTCTTGCGCACCACTGCCCGAAATGATGATTACGGTAGGAAAATCTGTTAGGTCTGTTGGAGTGGTTAGCGTAGCACCAAACTGAATAGATTTATCGGCGTTGTGGTAAACCACTTCTTCCGATTTATATGGAAATGGTGCAACAGGAGTTTGTGGCCTTACTTTAGGAATGTATTTTTTTACAAAATTAGAATCAGAAATTCTCTTTAATTGTAAAGTGGTTTTAAAGTTACCTTGCGCAAAAGTTCCTTCCATAGTATTTCTGCCATCCCATAAGGCATTGTAACTACCGCGGATAACAGGAATTTTAGCTT
>JBIIAP010000332.1:0-2620 GCA_044239855.1 Sediminibacterium sp.
AAAACTTCCATTATTTATATCGTTCTGTTTGTTTATTGGCAGTATGGGTATTGTACATGCGCAACATTCTCCCAATTATGAATTTCGTGGTGTATGGGTGGCCAGTGTAGAAAATATTGATTGGCCTAGTAGAAAGGACTTGTCTGTTGAGGAGCAAAAAGCAGCATTCATTCAACTTTTAGACATGCATTTGGCCAATGGTATGAATGCTATTGTAATGCAAATAAGACCAGCCGGCGATGCGCTTTATCCTTCTAAATATGAGCCCTGGAGCGAGTATCTTACCGGTAAACAAGGGTTACCCCCCTCTCCCTATTACGATCCTTTAGCATTTATGATTGAAGAAACCCATAAACGCGGAATGGAGTTTCATGCATGGTTAAATCCTTACAGAGCCGTATTCAATATCTTTAAATCTTCTATTGCACCTGCTCATGTTACTAAAAAACATCGTGATTGGTTTTTAGTGTATGGCGATAAAAAATATTTTAATCCGGGTTTACCACAAGTACGTGAGCATACGGTGAAAATTGTAAAAGATATTGTTAGCCGATATGATGTTGATGCAATTCACATGGACGATTACTTTTATCCTTACAGAATTGCCGGTAAAGAATTTCCGGACCAAAAAACATACGAAAAGTATGGTGAAGGACTAAGTAAAGACGATTGGAGAAGAAGCAATTGCGATAGTATTATTGTACAATTATACCGAGCCATCAGAGCCACCAACCCCAGGGTAAAATTTGGCATTAGTCCATTTGGCGTTTGGCGCAATAAAAGCCAAGACCCGATGGGCAGTGATACCAAAGCCGGACAAACCAACTATGACGATTTATATGCCGATATTTTATTGTGGTTAGAAAAAGGATGGATAGACTATGTTACGCCCCAACTCTATTGGGAACGCGGACATAAGTTAGCCGATTATGATGTGTTATTAGACTGGTGGAATGTACATGGTTACAATAAACATATTTACATTGGCCAGGGCATTTACCGGGCAGGTACCAATGATGCATGGAAAAACACCAATGAAATTCCTAATCAGATCAATGCATTAAGAAAATACAAAACAACCCAGGGAAGCATTTATTTTAACAGCAAATCTTTCGAGAAAAATGCAAACGGTTGGAACGATAGTTTACAAAACAACTATTACCATTATCCCGCAATTGTTCCTCCAATGCCATGGATAAACAATGATACGCCTGAAAAACCATTGCTTCAAAAAATCAGTACTGGCAATTTCGAATTAACCTATTCGGGTAATTTAACCATCAAAGGATTTGGCCTACTAACTTTAGAACCCAATCAAGCAGTTAAATTTACTAATGCACAATTGGTACAAATACTGTTAACTGGCAAAACAGCGCCGATTAACCTATCTAAAATACCTGAATCTACGGGAAAGAGAGTGTTTGCTGTTACAATTGACATCAACAATAACATCAGCGACTTGATTGAATTAAAGTAATTTGCTAAGAAAGTATTTTCAACTATCCGAAAACAACTTCATTTACTGAACCAGCAAACTTGCCAAATTTTTCTTCTACCGCTTTAAATCGGTATTGAAAGATTTTATTCAACTGGCTCTTCACCATAATAAAATTGGCTATATCACCTAAAAACCCAAAAGGAACTTTGTAATGCACTATGTCCGTCATTTCAACACCGCCATCAATTGTTTTAAAATGATGTTGATGATGCCATAAACTATAAGGGCCAAATCGTTGTTCGTCAATAAAATATTGCAGCGCTGTTACATGCGTTATTTCTGTCATCCAATATAATGGAATGCCCAGTATCGGCTTAACCGTGTATTCAATAATTTGACCCGGATACATTGTCTCGCCATGATGTTTGCTGATGATATTAAACCCTAAATTGCCGGGTGTAATATGTTTTAAATTATCGGGTCTGCTAAAAAATTCCCAGGCTGTTTCTAATGTAACCGGTATTTTTTGAACTGTTTTGATGCTGTATATTTTAGACATAGAACTAGTATTTAATAGATAACAATATGTTGACCATAATGTTTACCTGTTTATGAATTATATAGTATATTCCAACTATTTTTATATTAAGGGTTGAACAAAATCAACTTAATAGCAATCATTCGTTTATATATGCAGCACAATAAACTAAATCAACTTCCTATAATTCGTGAATACAACACAGTGCATCAGGATTTTAATCAACTTATTACTTCAATTGAAGCATTATTAAAGAACGGCGTAGCGCATCAACAAATAGCGGTAGTGTACAATGAGGCAAATGGTGGAGAATCCTTGTTTGCTTATTTCACACAAAATAAGCTGGCCTATACATGCAGTTCCGATTTAAATTTATTGAACCTCTCACTATCCCATCAAATTATTTTGCTGTTAAAATATATAGCAGCAGAATATGATATGCCCGCTAGTGGAGATGATGTATTGTTTCAAATCTTACATTTCAAATGGTTTAACATCCCTCACATTGCTATTGCAACCTTAACCGCTGAAGTGGCCGATAAACGTTTTAGTAAAGACAAAACTACTTTAAGAAACCATTTATTACATAAATCCAATACTGCATCCAATGATCTTTTTACGCAGCCCATACCAGGCTTTAAACT
>JBIIAP010000333.1:0-2615 GCA_044239855.1 Sediminibacterium sp.
CATTAATTGCTGCATTGCATCAAATGCAACTCAATCAAATTAAAGTGCTTTATGCGCCTGATGATCTTGAACTATTGACTAACCGGTTAAATGAATTGTTAGCTGATTGTGATGTGGTTTTAATAACTGGAGGTGTAAGTGTGGGCGACTACGATTTTACGTTGGCATCTATACAGCAATGCAAGGTTCATCCTGTTTTTCACAAAATAAAACAGAAGCCGGGTAAACCTTTGTTGTTTGGGAAAAAAGAATCTAAATTGATTTTTGGGTTACCCGGTAATCCGGCTTCTGTACTTACTTGCTTTTATGAATATGTGCTTCCGGCTATTGGGTTATTGATGCAGATTAATTGTTCATTAAGAAAAATAGAAGTACCCATACAACATGATTTTAATAAACCAATTGGGTTAACTCAGTTCTTAAAAGCGGTTTATGATGGCAAGGGCGTTTCTGTACAAACTGGTCAAGAATCTTTTAAATTATCTTCCTATGCAAAAGCCAATTGTTTAGCAATATTTCCTGAGCAATGCAGTCAAGTAAGTGTAGGCGAAATCATTACCATTCATTTACTACCGCATTTTTAATCAATACAATGACTACTTTTTTTTGTATATTATTTATTGTAGCCTTATTGTATGCATCAGTAGGACATGGTGGTGCCAGCGGATACCTGGCTTTAATGGCTGTATATAATTTTACACCGGATGTAATGAAGCCTACCGCGTTGATGTTAAATTTATTTGTTTCCTTAACCTCCTTTTTACTGTATTATAAAGGTGGACATTTTAAATGGAAAGTGTTTTTGCCTTTTGCATTGGCATCTATTCCTTTTTCTTTTTTAGGAGGAACCATTTCTTTAGATGTGCAGTTGTATAAAAAAATATTAGGTGTTTTGTTATTATTTCCTGTTATGAGGTTTTTTGTTTTGCCGAATACAGATGACAAAGATTTAAAGCCTACCAAACTATTTATCTCATTACTCTTCGGCGCTATAATTGGTTTTTTGTCGGGTTTAATTGGTATAGGAGGGGGCATATTGCTTTCACCTATTTTATTACTATTTAATTGGACGAATCAGAAACAAACAGCCGCTATCAGTGCATTATTTATTTTTGTAAATTCGATAGCCGGATTGGCTGGTCAGTTATCGCATGGCATACAAATAGATCCGTCTATGTTGAGTTTTGTGGCAATTGCTTTTTCTGGCGGATTAGTCGGTGCATGGCTGGGGGCGATCAAGTTTAATCCACAAATTTTAAAATACACTTTAGCCGTTGTTTTGTTGATGGCATCTGTTAAATTAATATTGACTTAATTAAATTCAACATTCAAAAAAAATCCCGAAGGGATGACATTATTATAGGAAACAAAATTCAACAATGTAAAACAACCCCAATAAATCCATGAATATAGAAATTCTTTTTTTTGGCCAATTAACCGATATTACGGCTTGTACATCTATTGTAATGGAGAATCCGGGTTCTATTGGTCAATTAAAAAACACGATGCTTCAAAAATTTCCGGAGTTGATGCATAAAAAATTTACGATTGCTTTAAACAATAAAATTGTGCAGGATGAGGAGATTATTTTGGATAACAGTAAAATTGCTTTAATGCCACCATTTTCGGGCGGATAATTATAATGAATTTTAATACGGAACGATATCAACGACAATTAATCCTGGAAGGATTTGGCTTAGAAGCTCAAGCAAAGCTATCTGAAGCCAAAGTATTGATCATAGGTGCCGGTGGATTGGGTTGTCCTATCTTGCAATATTTAGTAGCGGCAGGTGTGGGCAATATCGGTATTGGTGATGATGATACTATTTCATTAACTAATTTAAATCGTCAGGTGTTATATGGTCAGGATGATATTGGCAAATACAAAGTTGAGGTTGCTGTTGCCAAAATGGTTGCTTTAAATAATCAGATCCATATCAAAGCATTTAAAGAAAGATGGAATCAAACTTTATCAATTGAATACTTTCCGCAATATGATATAATTGTAGATGCTACCGATAACTTTGCAACCAGATATCTGATAAACGACGCTTGTGTATTATTCAATAAACCATTGGTTTTTGGTGCAGTATCAAAATATGAAGGTCAGATTGCAGTATTCAATGTGGCGAAAGATGGAGTAGCAATCAATTATCGAGATTTGTTTCCAGATCCTCCAAAAAATCATGAAGTGCAATCTTGTTCCGAAGCCGGCGTGTTAGGTGTATTGCCTGGTATGATTGGTGTAATGCAAGCTGCTGAAGTAATAAAATTAATCACCGGTATTGGTAAGCCGTTAATTAATCAATTAAAAATATACAATGCACTCAATCAAAGCATGTACAGCATGCAACTATCTCCGAATCAACAAGCAGCAAACAACTTACCTAAAACCCTTGAAGCATATGTACAGATTAATTATCCGCACTTATGTGAAGCAGATGCTTTAACTGATTCCGGAATTTCCGAAATTGAGGCAGAGGCCTGGATATTAAATAAAGAAGCTTACTTGTTAGTTGATGTGAGAGAAATCAATGAATTGCCAAGCATTGCAGATTTGAATCCGCTAATTTATCCACTCTCCACAATAAAAGAAAATATGCAGGAGTTAACGA
>JBIIAP010000105.1:0-8819 GCA_044239855.1 Sediminibacterium sp.
CAGCCGCTAACCAAGCTTCTTTGTCATCATCAAGCGATACACCCAAAATAGTAAAGTTTTTATTACTGAATTTTTTATAGGCAGCCACCACATTGGGGTTTTCTCTTCTACATGGCCCGCACCAACTCGCCCAAAAATCTACCAACACATATTTGCCTTTTAAACTACTCAATTTAAATGGTTGGCCATTTTCATCGGGTAAACTAATTTCCGGTGCCTGCTGATTCAATAAAGGGTGTGCATTAGCTGCGGGTGCTCCCTGCTGCTGTGGCCCACCATTTACCAACTCCTTCAACTTAAGAATTCCTGCATGTGTGCTATATTTCTTAGCTGTTTCATTTACCAATGCCTTTAACGCTTCTGCAGGTGTTGTTCTGGAAGCTATGCCTATCGCAAAATAGGTTGCCGCTGGACTCTTACTTTCTTTAATAAATTGCTGCACTAGTTCGTTGATCTTTTTCAACTGTACATCACGCTCACCAATAGCCAGGTTTACAATACTGTCGCTTACTTTCTGCTTTTGTAAAGTGTCTATTTTATTAAAAATGGCATATAAAACAGCATCTTGTTGGTTGTAATTTTCAAATAAG
Source organism: Sediminibacterium sp. (assembly GCA_044239855.1). Lineage (GTDB taxonomy): Bacteria > Bacteroidota > Bacteroidia > Chitinophagales > Chitinophagaceae > Sediminibacterium. The sequence goes on from JBIIAP010000105.1 coordinate 591, forward strand.
CCGTGCAAGCTTTCAGAAGCAGCAGACCCCTTAACCGTATACTTATTATACTGCTTTACATCCATGGCCACTTCTATGTAATCATTGTCGTTGATAACTAATACGTCAGGACCCTGGTCCAAAACCAGCCTGAATAATCCCTCTTCTTTAGCCACTCCCTTTAAGGTGAAATTTCCGTTCTTTTCTATCATTCCGGAGTCTATGATTATTGGCTCGTTCCCCCCAAATGGCAGTTCCTGTAAAAATACTTTTGGACTAACTGCATTCTTAATGGTTCCTGTTACAGTAAAACCACCATATTTTTTTTGCTGGCATGCAGATACAGCCATGCTGATCACCAGCAAGTGTAATGCGATTTTTTTCATTTATTTAATTTTTAATTTTGACTTTTTAATTTATTGAAGTTTTTGTTCTAACAGTTGCGTAACCATTTTAGGATCTGCCTTACCCTTACTTCTTTTCTTAACTTCCCCAACAAATAAACCAATTAACCCTTTTTTGCCTTTTTTGTATGCTTCAACTTTATCGGGCATGGCTGCAATGGCTTCTTCTACCCATTTCTCTAACTCATTGCTGTCACTTATTTGTAGCAATTGTAAGTCTTCTGCAACCGCCAATGGCGATTTGTTTTCTGTGATTATTACTGGTAGTATTTTGGTGGCCGCTATTGAAAAATTTACTTTTCCGGCATCTACCAACTCAATTAATTCTGCTAAAAGAATAGGTGAAAGCGTAAACAATTCAAAGCTAATTGCCTGTTCATTTAAACACTGACGAACAGGGCCTAGTAACCAATTGGCCACACTTTTATAAGAGGTAATATGATGTATTACTTTTTCAAAATAATCAGTGGTTGCTTTTTCATCGCATAATTGTGTTGCATCATAAGCACTTAATCCAAAAACTTGTTGATACTTATTAATTAGTGCTTCGGGTAGCGCGGGTAAACTTGCTCCAATCTCTTTTATATATGCTTCTTCTAACACAAAGGCCGGCAAATCTGGATCCGGAAAATATCGGTAATCGTTGGCTTCTTCTTTGTCTCTGATTGAAAAAGTAGTATCGTTGCTGGCATCAAAACTGCGGGTCTGCTGCTTAATTGTATTGCCACTTTCTACTTCTTTAATCATTCGCTCTATTTCATATTCTATAGCCTTCTTAATATTGCGAATAGAGTTCAGGTTTTTTACTTCTACCTTAGTTCCTAGTTTTTCTGCTCCCTTTAAACGAATAGATACATTGGCATCGCAGCGCAAACTTCCTTCTTCCATATTACCATCGCAAATATTTAACCACCTAACCAATTTACGAATCTCTGTAACATATTGCCAGGCCTCCTCTGCCGAATGTAAATCGGGCTCTGTTACAATTTCAATTAATGGCGTTCCCGCTCTGTTTAAATCTATACAAGTATAATTCGGGTCTATATCATGAATACTCTTGCCGGCATCTTCTTCTAAATGAATTCTGTTTAGCTGAACAAATCTTTCTCCCTGATCTGTTTTAATTTTTACCTTGCCCCCTTTACAAATGGGCGTAGTGTGTTGAGATATTTGATAGCCTTTAGGTAAGTCGGGGTAGAAATAATTTTTTCTGGCAAAATAATTGGTTCGTTCAATTTCACAATCACAGGCCAAGCCCATTTTTATAGCAAACTCAATAGCTTTTTTATTGGTCATGGGCAATGTGCCCGGATGCCCCAGTGTTATAGGGCTAACATGTGTATTGGGCTCTGCGCCAAACAAAGTACTGTCTCCACAAAAAAGTTTTGTTTGGGTAGCCAATTGCGCATGTACTTCTAAACCTATTACTGCCTCGTATGTATTGTTCATGATTCCTGTATAAGGTTTATTTTGAAATTTACAGCAACCCTTTTACTGTTTCAATTACTGATTGCAAATTAGAAGCATCTTGTCCACCCGCTGTTGCCAATGTTTTTTGTCCGCCGCCACCGCCTTTAATGAGTGGAGCAATATGTTCTTTGATAATTTTAGGTGCTTCTAAATTTTTACTTGCAGCAAGCGCATCTTCTATCATTACCACCGTTTGAGCCTTACCATCTACATTGGCTGCTAATACAATTAAATAGTTGGTCAATGATTTTTTAAATTCAAAACATAATTTTTTGAGTGCGTCTGCGCTACTCACTTCCACCACTTCACCAATAAATGAAACACCCTCAATGGTTTGAACTTTATTCAATAATTCTTGATGAATGATGTGTAATTGCTTGGCTTCCAACGATTCTATTTTCTTTCTGAGATCATTGTTTTCTTGCAACAATTGCTCTACAGATTTCACCAGCTCTTTAGGGTTTTTAAGTACCTCTTTTAATTGATGAATTTCATTGTGCTGTTCCACAATAATTGCTGCTGCCGCTTTTCCACACACTGCTTCAATTCTTCTTACACCCGCTGCTACGGCAGACTCATGTTTTATTTTAAAGTACCCCAATTCGCCGGTATGGCCAACATGCGTTCCGCCACATAGCTCAATAGAAAATTGAGGATCCATTATTACTACCCGTACCCTATCGCCATACTTTTCTCCAAATAGCGCCATCGCCCCTAAAGCAATAGCTTCTTCTTTTTTCATTTCTTTAATATGTACCGGAATATTTGCCCTTATTTTTTCATTCACCAATGCTTCAACTTGTAGGATTTCCTCATTACTTAATTTACTAAAATGCGAGAAATCAAAACGAAGTAAATCGGCATTTACCATACTACCTTTTTGGGCAACATGGGTTCCCAAAATAGTACGTAATGCCGCATGCATTAAGTGTGTAGCGCTGTGATGTACCGTAGTATCGGTTCTGTTGGTATGATTTACTGTTGCAATAACATCTGCCCCAATTTCGGCCGGTAATGTATCGGTGAAATGTATGATGAGGTTGTTTTCTTTTTTAGTGTCAGTCACTTCAATCTTTTCGCCTGCAAAATCTAAAATACCGGTATCGCCTGTCTGACCTCCACTTTCCGCATAAAACGGGGTGCCGGCTAATACCAATTGATATTGTTCTTTGCCTTTTGCTTTTACTTTTCTGTATTTAACTACTTTGGTACTAACTTCCAGGGAGTCATACCCCACAAATTCCTGTAAGGCATCATGGTTGGTATCTATCCAATCTTCTGTATCAACGGATGTTGCCGCGCGACTCCTGTTTTTTTGTTGCAACATTTCCGCATCAAATCCAACTTCGTCTACCTCAAATTTATTTTCTGAAGCAATTAATTTGGTAAGGTCTAACGGAAATCCAAAGGTATCGAACAACTCAAATGCAGCTTTCCCTTCGATGGTTTTACCGGTGTTATTGGTAATGATGTCATCAATACGTTTCAGGCCTTTATCTAAGGTTCTTAAAAAAGCATCTTCTTCTTCTTTCACTACTTTCACTACAAAATCTAATTGCTGATGCAGTTCCGGAAAAACATTTTTAAACTGCTCGGCCAACACCGGCATTAGTTGAAATAATAGCGGCTGCTTGTAATTTAGGTGAGAGTAGTAGTACCGTACAGCTCTTCTCAAAATCCGTCTGATCACATATCCTGCGCCGGTATTAGAGGGCAATTGTCCATCGGAAATGGCAAATCCAATAGCACGTATATGGTCGGCAATTACTCTAAAAGCAATGGCTTCTTTGCTATCACTTTGGTCGTAGGTGCGTCCGGTAATTTTTTCTATAGCTGCAAATGTGCCGGTAAATACATCGGTATCATAGTTACTCTGTTTACCTTGAATTACTCGGACCAATCTTTCAAACCCCATACCGGTATCTACATGTTTTTCGGGAAGCGGCACCAAAGAACCATCCTTCATCCGGTTGTATTGCATAAATACATTGTTCCATATTTCAATTACCTGTGGATGATCTTTGTTAACCAGATCTCTGCCGGGTATCTTGGCTCTTTCTTCCTTGCTTCGGCAGTCTACATGAATTTCGGAGCAAGGTCCACAAGGGCCGGTTTCGCCCATTTCCCAGAAATTGTCTTTTTTATTACCATAAATAATATGGTCTTCTGCAACCAGTTTTTTCCACTCAGCAAACGCAATCGTAGAGGGGGGGATGCCTTCTTTTTCGTCTCCTTCAAAAACGCTTACATACAAACGGTCTTTATCAAGTTTATATACTTCGGTCAGTAATTCCCAGCTCCAGGCAATGGCTTCTGCTTTAAAATAGTTGCCAAAACTCCAGTTACCCAGCATTTCAAACATGGTATGGTGGTAGGTATCTACCCCTACTTCTTCTAAATCGTTGTGTTTACCACTAACCCTCAAACATTTTTGGGTATCGGCAATTCTTTTAAATTCGGGCTTTTTGTTGCCTAAGAAGTAATCTTTAAACTGATTCATCCCGGCATTGGTAAAAAGCAGGGTAGGATCGTTCTTAACAACTATTGGCGCCGAAGGCACTATTTGGTGCTCTTTGGAAGCAAAAAAATCTAAAAATTGTTGACGAATTTCAGCGCTGGTAATCATGAAACTTTTTTTTATTCTTTTTTAGGCCTTACAAACTATATTTGTTGGTATTTTAGGGTCAGCAAAGGTAAGGATTTAGATGGCTCTGACCCCATTGAACCACAGCAAATGAAAAAGGTAAAGTACTATTTTAATACACATACGCTTCGTTACGAAAAACTAACAACGCCGTTGAGGGTTCGTTTGTTACAAGTATTTGGCTATATCGCAGCATCTATTGTAACAGGTTTTGTGATTTTTGCGATTACCTTTCGTTATGTAGATTCTCCTAAAGAGAAATACATGCGTCAACAGAATAACGACCTCAAACAGAATTACAGCATACTTCAAGAAAGACTTAAAGAGTTAGAATTGAAAATGGATGAAGTGGAGAATAGAGATAATACGGTATACCGCTCCATATTTGGTTCCGACCCAATTCCGGATAGTGCCCGAATAAAGGATATAGAAACCAAGAAAGAAGTTAAATTGGTACAAAGTATGGGCGAAAGTGAATTGGTGAATAGCATGACCGATCAACTCAACAACCTTTCTTTGAGATTAACTTTCCAGTCTAAGTCGTTCAATGAAATAGCCAATCTGGTTAAAAATAAAGAAAAGCTATTAGCCGCAACCCCTTCTATTCAGCCGGTAAGTAATAAAGATTTAAATAGAATTGCTTCGGGATTTGGCTATAGAATTGACCCCATCTATAAAAACACCAGAATGCATGCCGGACTGGATTTTTCTGCTCCTGCCGGTTCTCCCATCTATGCAACTGCAGACGGTATAGTTCGTGATGCAGGTTATAATACGGGTGGATACGGTAATAGGGTGGTGGTATCGCATGGCTTTGGTTATGAAACTACTTATTCGCATATGTACCGCATAAAGGCTAGAAGCGGCCAAAAAGTTAAGCGCGGTGAGGTAATTGGCTATGTAGGAAGCACCGGTAAAAGCACCGGGCCACACTTGCACTATGAAGTACACAGAAACAATGTGCCGGTAGATCCGATTTACTATTTCTATAACGACCTTACTCCTGCTCAATTCGATAGAATTCTTAAATTGGCAGCTGCAAGTAACCAAAGCTTCGATTAATTCATTGATGCTGCATCAACAAAATAATGATTGGTTGATGCAGCATTTTATAAAACATCTTTTTTGGAACCTGGTGTAAGAGAATACCTGATTAGAATAATGAATACCATTTTTGTGGTATTAATTTGGCTATTGATTAATACCACAGCAGGAATAATGTATCATTTAGCCTTTATTTCAGCGCATGTTACCAAAGGCAATATTATATTTTATTGCTGGCTGATCATCAGTGCCTTGTTGTTAGCAAGATGGGCGTATCGCTTATGGAGTAAACCCATCGATTTTAATCAGGAAGATTAGTTCTTACCATCTTTGGTATCTAATATAACCGGTGTATTTCCTTTGCCTAATACAATAACTTTAGAATTGGGTGAAGTAACCAGGCCTTTTAAAACCTGTATTTGTTCGTATTGTAATTGTTTATCACCTAAGCCTGCGCTGATGATTTTTTGGTAGTCGGCAATACCCTGTGCTTCTACCCGCTTACGCTCCGCTTCTTGTTTTTCTTTTTGCAACACAAACTCCATTTTTTGAGCATCTTGCTCCGCTCTAATCTTATCTTCTATAGATCCCTTTACATTTGCCGGCAAAGTGATGTTTCTTACCAACAGTTGCTCCAACACTAAGCCTCTTTTCTTAAAGTCTTCTTCAATGCTCTTAAATATTCTGCCTTGAAATAAATCTCTTTTTGTAGAATACAAGTCAATCGCAGTAAAGTAAACAGCATTATCGCGAATCTTTGTTCTGGTAAGTGGACGAACTATTTTATCTCTGTAATCTAGCCCGGTTTCTTTTACAATTCTAGGTGCTTCATTACTAATAACTCTGTATAATACGGTAAGATCAATAATTACTTCTAATCCGTCTGCAGTCAGCACCCTTATCGCATCATCTCCTTCTTTATCACCCTCATCGTGTACGCCGCTCATGGTATAGTTTTGTGTTTTTACATCTATAGTCTTCACGTCAACCAATGGATTAATTACATTTAATCCACTGTATAATATTTCATTAGAAACCTTGCCAAATAGCGACTGAATACCGATTTGACCGGCATCTATCTGCTTAATACAAGAAGTTAACAAACCAAGTGCAATAATTGCTAAGCCGGCAATATTAAGTCCCTTAGCTACTTTTTGCAAATCATCTCTTTGTTTTTTTGCAACAACCGCAACAACTAAAAAAATCAAGCCGATAAAAATAAGTACCATAAAAAAAATTAGTGTGAAAATTAATTAGTGGGAAGTGTCAATATTAAAAATGTTACCACAAATCTAATATTGTTTACTCATTGTATCTGTTATAAAATGCATCAATTATTCTATGCAGGAGGCTGGACTAGCTGCTATGATCTGCAATGATCACCCATTCCTTATCTATTTTTTTAAATAGTAAGGTATAATGTCCACTTAGGTTACCTATGCTTCTTGTGAGCGACCATTTACCCAACACCAACCAGGTATCAGCCGAAAGGGGCTGTACTTGTAAGATGTTAAACGCCAAATTTCCCATAGCAGTTTTATCGGGATAGCTTTTTTGGTAGTTACTTAATGTTTTTTGGTACCCATAAGTCGGCCCATTTTTGCCAACAAACAACAAGCTGTCGTTTTTCCAATATCCTTTCATAAACGCTACCAAATCACCATTATTCCAGGAAGCAGTTTGCTCTGCCAGTATGGTTCTGATTTTTTGTTCCGTATCATTTTGAGCAAAAGACGGCTGCATAAAAATAATTAGTAAAAGCGTTAGTATGTGTTTCATTTACATAAGATGTTTAGTAACTAAATATACATATTAATTGATAATGGATAATTGAAAATGGATAATTGATAATTGATAATTGAAAATGGCTTTGTTGCATGAATCACAATTAAGCATCAAAATACCTTTCCCTTTATTATTATTTCATCCCTACGGGATTTTACGATGTGGAATCCGATTATATCATTATCCTAAAATATGTATGAAATTTTTTATGCCGGTTAATGCAACTGGTATAAAAAATTATGCTCCATCTGCAATTTCAATAACCCCGAATGGGGTGATATCATAATAGCAAAATAGGATGATTAGAATATTCCCAACCCTGAAAGGGTGACATATTGGGTGCATGGTTAATGCGTATGGTTCTAATCTGTCACATATTTTTATCACCCCTATAATAATTTCATCTCTATAATAATTTCATCCCTTCGGGATTTTGATGATCGATAAATGAATTTTTTCTATAATTATTTTATCTCTATAATAATGACATCCCTATTACAAAATATGGATACATAATTATGTGTAATTTCAATGGGATATTATACAGGTCGCTCCTACGGAGCTTATTAGAGGCGGCACTTTTTTGGTTGCTACAAACAGGTTGCCCCGAAGGGGCTGCTTATTTTACAACAAAATCTGCTGCTAACAAAGCAATTCATCAATATTCATTTCTGCGCCGTATGTGCGACCTGTTGGTATCAAATAGAACAATTCATCAATATTCATTTCAGCGCCGTAGGTGCGACCTGTTGGTAGCAAATAGCACAATTCATCAATATTCATTTCAGCGCCGTAGTGCGACCTGTTGGTATCAAATAGAACAATTCATCAATATTCATTTCAGCGCCGTAGTGCGACCTGTTGGTATCAAATAGAACAATTCATCAATATTCATTTCAGCGC
>JBIIAP010000334.1:0-2606 GCA_044239855.1 Sediminibacterium sp.
AGCAACCTACCCGATGGCCAAAATTCATTATATAGATCGGCAAATTGGGATCACTATTACCGCTACGGTGTATGCTCCTTTTATTCCATTAGATGAAAAGAATTCCTCGTTACCCACCACCATATATAGTTTTGAAGTTGTCAATAAGCTTTCTAAAAAAGTAGAAGTAACCATACTAGGATGGCTGGAAAATAAAATAGGTATAAAAAGTGCAAAAAGTGCACATGAGAGAAGTAACAGCATGATTAAGCATGATCATTTAACTGGTATAGAATATGCACTCACCAATTCGGCTGATATAGCTCATGCACCTGATTTTGGTACCATGAGCATTGCTACTACTGAAAAAGCAACGATACAAACAGACCTTCGTTTTCCTTTAGATATCCATTCTTTTGAAAGCGAAAATAATACCCCTACTGTAAAAAGTATAGCAACGCCATTATATGGATCATGTGCTACTAAACTAACAGTTTTACCGCATCAAACTGCTTCAGCGAATTTTGTTTTCGGCTGGCACTTTAGTAATTTAAAATTAAATAACTTAATAAAAGATACCGGAAGAAACTATAATAATTGGTTTAAAAATGCAGCGGAGGTAGCTGCGTATGTTTGTACAAACCTCCAACAATTAAAAGCAAAAAGTTTATTGTGGCATAACACTTTATATGATTCCAGTTTGCCCTGGTGGTTTATAGAAAGAACATTTTTAACTATTTCGGTATTGGCAACAACAACTGCCCATCGGTTTGAGTCGGGAAGATTTTATGCCTGGGAAGGTGTGGGATGTTGTGAAGGTACCTGCACGCATGTTTGGCAATATGCACAGGCAATGGGGCGTATTTTTCCGGGTATAGAAAAAGATACCCGCGAACGGATAGATTTAGGTTTATCACTACAACCAGATGGAATGATTTGGTATAGAGGGGAAGTAGTAAAAGGCCCTGCAATTGATGGTCAGGCAGGCACTATTTTGAGGATTTATCGGGAACATCAAATGAGTGTTGATGATAGCTTTTTGAAAAACAATTGGACTAAAATTAAAAAAGCCATTGAATACATCATACTACAGGATAAGAACAAAGATGGGATGGAAGATACGCCCATTGAAAATACATTAGATGCTGTTTGGGATGGGTCTATTGCATGGCTGGTTGGATTATGCATTGCTGCTGTAAAAGCGGGTGCATTGATGGCTAATGAAATGCATGATACCGCTTTTGAAAATATATGCAATGAATATGTGCAAAAGGGTTCAAAAAATATGGAAGAACAACTTTTTAATGGAGAATATTTTATCCATCAACCAGATCCACAAAAGGGTCGGGAGAAGTTAGGCTCCTATAATACTTGCCATATTGATCAGGTATTCGGACAAAGTTGGGCACATCAGGTAGGTATGGGACGAATAATAGATCAAGAGAAAACCATTTCTGCTTTAAAAGCATTGTGGAAATATAATTTTACACCCGATGTTGGTCCATATATAAAAGAAAGGAAAGGAGGAAGACCCTATGCATTACCGGGTGAAGGCGGACTGGTAATGAATACCAATCCTAAAAATGAACAAAAGCCTTATGGTGAGAATGTTACCTGGCAGTTAGGCTATTTCCATGAATGCATGACCGGATTTGAACATCAGGTAGCAGCTCATATGATGGCTGAAGGAATGGTGGAAGAGTCGTTAATTATCACACGAATGATTCATGACAGATACCATGCTGTTAAACGAAATCCGTTCAATGAAATAGAGTGTAGTGATCACTATGCGCGTTCCATGGCTAGCTATGGCACATTTATTAGCGCATGCGGATATGAGTATCATGGGCCAAAACAATATATAGGATTTGCTCCCCAAATTAATGCGGCAAAATTCAAAGCTCCATTTACATCAGCCAATGGTTGGGGAAGTTATGCACAAACAAAAACGCAGGAGCAGTTTCACGCAACTATTCATTTAAAATATGGTACACTGTTCATTAAAAAAATTAGTGTGGCATCTGGCATTAATAAGAAAGTAGTAAAAGTAGAAGTAGGCGGTAAAAACATGTCTTGTACTACCCAGTTAATCAACAACAAAACCATTATTGAATTTCCGCAAACAATTGAATTAATAGCCAATCAACAACTCCATATTAATATTTAAATTCAGGATGATGACTATTCAACATAACAATGTGGTGTATTTACATTATGCCATAAATGATGCAAACGGAAATATCATAGAAGATAATTTTAAATATGCTCCGGAGCCCTATTTACATGGCGCATTGGGTTTATTGCCAAAAGTAGAGGCAGCACTGAATAATAAAAAAGTAGGTGATACAATTGAATTGTTTATTTCCGCAGAAAATGCTTACGGAGCAGTAAATAATTCTTTAATCTATAAGGTTGGTGCAGAAGAGGTTGAAGAAGAAAGCATATTGGAACCAAACGCAATGGTACGATTAAAAAGTGGCCATGAAGCAATTGTTGTTGCTAAAGACGATACATCTATTTTGATTGATTTGAATCATCCATTGGCAGGAAAAGATTTACACTTTAAGATACAAGTGGTGAGCATTCGTGCTGCAACTGAAAAAGAAATATTAAACGGATATCCAATT
>JBIIAP010000335.1:0-2604 GCA_044239855.1 Sediminibacterium sp.
ATGCTATCCTTCAATGACTTGTTTACCGTAACGCTGTCTTTAATAACTTTAATGATGTTGTTGGTAAATGCAGTGTCTTTTCTAACAATGCTTAACAAAGTATCTTTTACAGGGCTCTTAGTTAATCCTTTTGCTAAACTGTCTAATACGGTTTTGCTTCCAGCGATACTGTCGGCAATAATTTTGGTTAAACCAGCGGTATCTACTGTTAGACTGGTAGCTTTTAATACGCTACTGTCTAAAGAAGTGCCGCCATTCACTTTAATTAATCCACTGGTAGTTAATTTTTTTGCAGCTAAATCACCAGATGACGAAGTGCCAATACATTGCCAACTAGGGATTAATGGGGTACCCAAATTAATTTGTAAACAGCCATTGGTATTACAATCTTTACAAAAAACGATTAATCCTGTAGCTGGTTTAACAATTGAATTTTTTTGTGCTTCTGTCATTCGTGGAGCTAAAAATCCTTTATCGGTAGCTGTTAAATCTAAGATAGCAGAGCTATCAGGAGAACCGGTACCAATACCAATTTGACCACCTCCAATTCCAGCAGAGCTAGAGTTGGTTATGGTTAGCAATTTATTTCCATTTCTACCGTCGGTAAAAAAAGTTTTGTTGATCTCGCGGTTAATAATGGTAGTAGCATTTACATCGCTGCCTCCAAAAAAAGTATGTAAGTTTTCATCGAAAATTTGAAAATTAGCTGATTGAACAGATCCTGCATTTAGAATATTATCACCAGCCATATCAATATCACCCGATCTTTGAGACTCTTGATTAGAGGAGGTAATCATTAATACCCATTTACTACCATCATTGTAGTAAAAACCAGGAATAACATTTGTTTTAGGATCACTATTATTAGTGGTTTTTTTATTATAAACTACCATACCCAAAACATGTGCAGACATAGGTTGAGCAGAAGTAGTTGAAGTAAGATCTACTCTTGGGAATAAAATACCTTTATTGGTAGAGGAGATATCAACTGCTGCATTAGGATTAACAGTACCTGAATTGTTTCCTAAAGAAATGGAACCAGACGTTATGATATTTCTGGTACTTATATTGCCATTTTTAAGCACTCTGTCGAGATCGATTAATTTAACCGTATCCGATAAGATTTTAGCTAATGCACTGGTATCAATGCTCAGTTCAGCAGCTTTTAATAAAGCTCCATTTAATACGTTTCCGCCATTCACCTTTAATATACCAAGTGTTTTTAAATTTTCGGCTGTTGCATTGCCAGTGCCCATAAGAGCGCAAAGACTTCGCCAAGTTGTACCATTGTAGTAACAAATACAAGCGGAATCCATATTGTAGACAACTAATCCATTGGATCCAAGCAGTTGTGATGCACCTTGTGATACCGGAATTGCGTTCATTTGAGTGGTGTTCATTCTCGGAAGCAATAAACCTGCCTTTGTAGACTGGAGTTCTAATAGTGCGGCTGCATTGATATTGCTTGGATTGTCACCAATTTTAACTCCTTGTGCAAATGATTGCTGAAACAATCCAAATACTAAACATACAAGTAGTATAATCAAATACTTGCTCTTCAACATTTTTAAATTTAATTTATGACTCATACACATTCTTTATAAGGGCTATTTTTTTAAATAGAATTCGATTCTTTAGGATATAATGTTAATTCACTTTAATTATGCTCTAATTTATTTTAATTTATCATTAATTACTATTAAGGCTCATGCCTTGGATTTTAGTATAATTATTGAGAGGGTGCACAAAGATAATTTAAAATTTTACATTTCACACTTTTTTATTATCTTTTTTACTATTTTTTTTGTTTATATATATTATTTATTCAATTAACGACTATTTTATTATATAAAATATAGAAAATAACTATAAAAAAATCGGACAAGCTGATTAATATTAAATAAATATATTATTAATAAAAGATTAATAAATAGCTATAAATAGCTTAAAAACCTACTATTACATGGGATTACTTATTACGTTTTTTTTATGTATTACCTGCTGTGACATGCTATGAGGTGATGCAGCAGTATTAAGGGGAGAGAAAAACTACTTAATTTTGAGAAATCGGTAGTTCCCAGTCTATTAATGGAGCTGTAGAGTGCTCCCGCAGTAAAATTTCATTTAATTTCCGAACTATAATTGGATGCAGTTCAGCTACATCTCTTGTTTCTGTGGGGTCGGAATTTAAATCAAAAAGCATCCATTTACTTGCTGGATTTTTCTTAAGATTTACTTTTATGCCCTTCCAGTTAGCCATACGAATGGCAATTTGGCCATCGTTTTCGGGGAATTCGAAATATAAGTACGGATGTAATTTTTGTGATGCGGGCGTTCCCAGTATTTCCGGCAATAATGATACGCCATCCGTTGAATTAAGTGATATCGGTTGATTAGTAAGTTCGGCTAATGTTGCCATTATATCAAATTGAGCAGATAGTAGATTGCTGGATTTACCGGCTTCTACTTTGCCGGGCCATTTTACAATAAAGGGTTCCCGAATCCCGCCTTCAAAAAGCTGGGTCTTTGCGCCTCTTAATCCGCCATTACTATTAAAAAATGCTGGTTGAAACCCTCCTATTTCAAAAGTAGCGCCATTATCGC
>JBIIAP010000106.1:0-8752 GCA_044239855.1 Sediminibacterium sp.
TCTCGAACAACTCGTCGGTGTTTACCAAATTAAAATTACCGGCAAGTGCAAGGTTTTTACCCGGTATTAAATTTCGTTTGATGAAAGGGTGGCAAAATTCTACATTGTTTTTGCCCTGTGTACCATATCGCAAATGACCCAGTAATAATTCGCCCATAAAAGGCAAATGGCCTTTCATTAAACCCGGATGTTGCTTAATTTCCGGCTGGTATTTTTCCAATTCCTGAATTTCCTGTCCTATCTTAAAAAACAAATCTGCAATAGGTTGCTGAGCATTGCTTCGCATTCTATGCAGATAAGGATTTCCGGGTTCTATATGGAGTTTGACTGTTGCCAGACCTGCTCCATCCTGCCCTCGGTTATGCTGTTTTTCCATCAGCAGGTACAGCTTATTTAGCCCGTAGGTAACAGTTCCATACTGCTGTAAATAATAGGAGAAAGGCTTCCGTAAACGAATGTAGGCCAACCCACATTCATGTTTTATTTCGTCGCTCATGATAATGTTTAAAAGAAAGTGGCGAAGTTACAACTCCGCCACCTTTTTTAATATTAAATATATTGGGTAGTGCAAGAAATTTTATGCTTTAACAGTTTCAATATATTGGTATTTTAAATAATCAATAGCCAATGCCTTTAATATTATCAATTAAATGCCGATTTCTGGCTGATTGGCAATAAATACCTAATTGAGCTTGTTCTTAAATAATTAAAGGTTAGCCCGATTTAGAATACCCCTTTGTATTCATACAATTTTATATGGATGGATTAGGATAGCTGAATATTCATTGGAACATCAATTAATAATATTTCTGCATCGCTATCTGCTTTTATTTTAAGGAGGTCTGTGTTACTAATACCCAGGCCGTCTCGTTCTTCCATGGAAACACCATTAATGGTTGCAGCACCTTTAATTAAAAACACATATACCCCATTGCCTTTTTGATGAATCGCATATTCTTTTTCAACGTCCTTAGATAAATTGGCCAGAGAAAACCAGGCATCCTGATTAATCCATACTGCATGGTCATCATCGGGTGCTACAACCGTTAAAATTTGGTTTATTCTGTCTTCGGGTTTAAATGATTTTTGTTGATATCGCGGGGTAATATTATGTTCTTTAGGAAATACCCAGATTTGTAGAAATTTTACTTCTTTGTCTTTATTGGCATTCATTTCGCTGTGCGCAATACCACTGCCAGCACTCATAATTTGTACATCGTGTTGACGAATAATTTCATTTCTACCGGTACTGTCATTGTGGTGCAAATCGCCATATAAAGGAATGGAAATGATTTCCATATTATCGTGTGGATGTTTACCAAAACCCATCCCTTCCTTTACGGTGTCATCATTTAAAACCCTTAGGGCGCCAAAGTGAATACGCTCGGGATGATAATATTGTCCGAAACTAAAGCTGTGATAACTGTTTAACCAGCCAAAACTATTGTGTCCTCTAGTATTTGCTTTGTGGAGTATGGTTTTCATGTGTTTATATTTATTGATTTTATTTGTCACATGGAATACGCCTGATAAACATTTCGGTTGGTATGTAAATCTATGCAAGGATTAATTAAACTGCAAGGTTTTTTAGGGCGTGTCGTCAAAAAAACAACCCGCCCTGCGGGCACACCTCCAATGGAGGGGAATTTTAAGCAGTGGCCATTTTTTATTAATCCCAAATAATAGGCAAATGATGATTTGTTGGAATTAGTTGGAACGATTTTTTGCAGCAGCTTCAGCTGCTTTGCGCCAATCGTCTAATCCGGTGCAATTCGCAAAATCTTTATCGATTAATACATAATAAGTAGGGATGTGCTCCTTAAACCATCTTTCTAAAGTAGCGCCCTTCTTTTCCTCGATGGCACGTTGTGAAACACGGTTATAATCGTCTCGCAAGTTTTCGCGATGGGGTTCTTTTTTCGTTTTATAATATATAATACGAGTAAGTTTGCGGCCTCTTTCATCAACATAAACCTGGGGATTGGATATGTCGCCTGGTTTCATGGTACTGATTGGCTTTATCATGTCTTTATCCAACATGTCCATAGAAATAAATGTGGAACCATCTCTAGCAGAAAGCGCACCTGCACTGAACTTACTGGATTCGTCGTCACTATATTTATTTACGGCTTCCGCAAAACTCATTTTACCCTTATTAATCTCTCCTTTAATACTATCTAACTTAACCTTTGCCTCATTTACTTCATCGTCTGTTACCGGTGGTATACGCAATAAGTGGCGAACTACTGCTTCATCACCAGAGCGACTAATCATATAAATAATATGTAAACCGAATTTAGATTTAACAACCGGAGAAATTTGTCCTTCTTTTAAACGAAAAGCAGCAGATAAAAAAGCAGGATCCCAAAATTTGTCATTTCTGTTTAATGTATACTGACCGCCATTTTCTTTTACTGCAGGATCTTCGGAATAGTTTTTAGCTAATTGCTCAAACTTCTTTGCCCCTTGGGCTTCTGCTTGTTTTTTGTAATCATACATTTGCTTGGCCACATATTCTTCTACATCTTTATTGGCTTTAGGATGTACAATTATTTGACTCACTTCAATTTCACTTTCATAAAAAGGGAGACTGTCTTTAGCGGTTTTATTGAAGTAAACTTTTACTTCTGTTGGAGTGATTTTAATGTTCTCCACAATTTTACGTTGCATTTGATCAGCTAATTTCTGCTCTTTAAATGCTTCTCTAAAATCATCTTTAAGTTGATAAACTGATTTACCCGCAATTTCTTCTAATATATCTTTAGAACCATATTGTTGTATAGTCTGACGAATACGATTATCTAACTCTGCTTCAATTTCATCTTCAGAAACCTCTATAGAATCTTTTTGAGCCTGTAGCAGTAATGCTTTACGTATTAATTGGCTTTCTAAAATCTGGCACTCCGTAGGCAAAATTACATTCTCTTGTCCCTGAGACTGACGTTTAATATCGGCAATGGTGTTTAATACATCGGAACGAAGTATAATTTTATCTCCCACCTGACCCACAATTTTATCAGCCACCACTTTTTTAGATTGGGCATTTACCTCTGTTATAAAGGCAGCTGTAATGACCATACTAATTACCAATAATTGCTTCATACGTTTAATGTATTTATTTCTTATTTTTCTTCTGTAACCGCCTTGTGGCGACTATTTAGACGCCTTGTGGCGTCTCTACCAACCTATTATTTCAAAAAAGCCTTAAACCAAACTACGTAAAATTACACTAACGCGCTAGGTTTAAGGCTTTAATTTTGTTAATTCTTACTTATAAAGTACGTTTAACTTCTTCTTCTTCAAATGCTTCTACGATGTCTCCCACTCTAATGTCGTTATAGTTTTTAATTGTTAAACCACACTCCATATTGCTGGATACTTCTTTAGCATCATCTTTATAACGTTTTAAGCTGCCCAACTCTGCACTTTGGCCTTCTCCTTTTGGATATTCCACAATACCATCACGTATAATACGGATTTTACTGTTTCTGGCGATTTTTCCATCTAATACATAACATCCGGCAACGGTTGCTTTATCGAACTTATAAACCTCACGGATTTCAACATTGGCGATTATTTTCTCCTGGAATTTAGGCTCCAACATACCTTCCATTGCGCTCTTAATTTCATCAATAGCGGTATAAATGATAGAGTAAAGCTTAATTTCTACTCCTTCGGTTTCAGCTAATTTATTAGCCTGCATAGAAGGACGTACATTAAATCCGATGATGATGGCATCTGATGCAGTTGCCAATAGTACATCACTTTCAGAAATTTGACCTACCCCTTTCAATACTACTCTCACTGCAATTTCTTCGGTAGATAGTTTTTGTAATGAGTCGCTTAATGCCTCTACAGAACCATCCACATCACCTTTAATAATGATGTTTAATTCTTTAAAGTTACCCAATGCCAAACGACGACCAATTTCATCGAGTGTGATATGTTTTCTGGCTCTCAATCCTTGCTCACGAAGGATTTGTGCACGTTTGGTTGCTACTTCTTTTGCTTCCGCCTCATCTTCAAACATCTTGAATTTCTCACCGGCCTGAGGGGCACCATTCAATCCCAATATTACTACCGGAGTAGAAGGTGGTGCAACATCTATACGCTGATTTCGTTCATTGAACATGGCTTTTACACGACCATAGTATTGACCGGAAACGATTAAATCACCTTGTCTTAATGTTCCGTTTTGCACTAAAATAGTTGCTACGTAACCACGGCCTTTATCTAAAGAGGCTTCAATGATGGTACCACTAGATTCTCTATCAGGATTTGCTTTGAGGTCTAATATATCGGATTCTAATAGTACTTTTTCTAATAGTTGATCTACATTCAGCCCTTGTTTAGCAGATAATTCCTGATTTTGGAATTTACCACCCCAAGCTTCTACCAGAATATTCATCTGTGAAAGTTGCTCGTATATTTTTTGTGGATTAGCGCCATCTTTATCTATTTTATTAACCGCAAATATCATAGGCACACCAGCTGCTTGTGCGTGGCTGATGGCTTCTTTTGTTTGAGGCATTACTGCGTCATCGGCTGCTACTACAATAATGGCGATATCTGTTACTTTCGCACCACGAGCACGCATTGCAGTAAAGGCTTCGTGACCCGGGGTATCTAAGAAAGTAATGGCACGACCGTTGGGCAGTGTTACTTCATAGGCACCGATATGCTGGGTGATACCACCGGCCTCACCGGCAACTACATTTGCGCTTCTGATGTAATCCAATAAAGACGTTTTACCATGGTCAACGTGACCCATTATAGTTACAATTGGGGGGCGAGGTTGAAGATTTGATTCATCATCCACTTCTTCTTCTTCTTCAATATCATCTGCATCTTCCAAGCCAATAAATTCTACTTCAAAGCCAAATTCGCTGGCAACCAATTCAATAACTTCAGCATCTAAACGCTGGTTGATAGATACCATGATACCTAAGTTCATACACTTGCCAATTACATCAGCAAAGCTTACGTCCATCAGATTGGCCAATTCACTTACCGTTACAAATTCCGTAACCTGTAGTTTATTGTCTTGTAAGTTATCATCGCCCATTGCTTCGGCTGCTTCATCACGCTTAGCTCTTCTATATTTGGCTTTCAGGCTTTTTCCTCTACCACCGGTTCCAGCTAACTTAGCCTGGGTTTCGCGGATTTTTTCCTGAATTGCTTTTTGGTCGATTTCTTTGTCTTCCTGACGAGGTGCGTGTCTGTCATGACGGTTTCCGCCACGGTTTCCACCCTGGCCACCACGATTACCACCCTGGCCACCGCCTCTGTTAAATCCACCGCCACCGCCTTGACCTTGTCCGCCACCGCCGGTATTACGTGCAGGAACAATTGGACGGTTAGGGCCAGTCAACGGTCTGCCATCGGCATCTCTTTGCACTGGAGGAGGAGGGGCTGCATGGGTATCGCCTTTTTTATCTACAGGAATACGTTTGCGTTTACGTTTCTCATCTCTGCCAACAGGTTTTGGACGAGTATCGCTATTGATTGGAAGTTCGATTTTTCCTAAGATTTTAGGTCCTTCTAGCTTCTCTGCTCTAATGTTTTCTATGGTTGGTGCCGCCGGCTCCGACTCTGGTTCAACCACTATTGGTTTAGGTGCCTGAACAACAGGAGGGGCTTGTTTTTCAACAGGCGGAGGAACTTTTTTAGTTGGTTTTTCTACTGGGGCTGGTTTTTTGGCTTCTACGGGAGGAGCTACTTTTTTAGCCGTTTTTTTAGGTCTGGTAGAAGAATCAATTGCTGATAAGTCAATTTTATCGATCACTTTAGGGCCTTGTTGAATTGGCGCCTGAATTTTAACCGTTTCTGGTTCTGCTGAAGTAGGTTTTGGTTGAGTTTTTTTAACAACTACCGGTTCAGGTTCGATTACTTCGGGTTTAGTTTCTACCACTTCTACCACAACCGGTGGGGCTGCAACGGGTTCAACAGGAGCAGCCGCTGGTACCGGTTCTTCCTGTTTAACCTCTTCTTTTGGAGGAGTGGCTTTTTTCTCTTCTTTTTTGAAAGAGATCTCTTCTTCGTCTTTCTTTTTACGTGCTTCAGATTGAGCAACTTTAGGTATTTCTACCTGATCGGCTTTATTCTTAGCTACTTTATCACTTTGGAACTCTGCCTGCAAGGCATAGTATTGATCTTCCTGAAGCTTTGCAGTGGGCTTCAAGTCATCTCTATTAAATCCTTTCTTCACCAAAAATTCAATCAGGGTATCCTGACCAATGTTGAATTCTTTGGCGGCTGCTAACAGTCTGGGTAATTTCAGTTCTGACATTCTTTGTTTTTAGGTCCATGGTCTAAACACAATCCTTCGTGAATTATGGACTATCATCCACGAAATTTTTCTATATTAACACCCATATCTGCCCTGCACTCAACCTTATTTAAGACAAATATACGTGCTTATTAGCTGCTTAATTCTCACTATCAAATTCTTCCATCAATACTTTTCTCACATCATCGATAGTTTCACGCTCTAAATCGGTTCTTCTTTCGAGCTCATCAGCGGTTAATTTCAATACGCTGCGACCAGTGTCACAACCAATTTTCTTGAACTCATCAATAATCCATGGTTCAATTTCATCACTAAATTCATCTAAATCAATATCGAATTCATCGGTTACATCTTCATCTTCACGGTACACATCTATCTCATAGCCGGTTAATTCACAGGCTAATTTAATATTTACCCCTCTGCGGCCAATTGCCAATGAAACCTGGTCGGGCTTCAAATACACATTGGCTTGCTTTTTATCATTATCCAATTCCATATAGCTGATTTTAGCTGGCGTTAAGGAACGCTGAATCAGCAACTGGGTATTGGTAGTGAAATTAATTACGTCGATGTTTTCATTCTTTAATTCGCGAACTATTCCGTGAATACGGCTACCTTTCATTCCTACACAAGCTCCAACCGGATCAATACGATCATCGTAAGATTCAACAGCCACTTTAGCACGATCTCCCGGATCACGAACGATTTTCTTGATAGAAATTAAGCCATCAAAAATTTCGGGTACTTCAATTTCCAGCAATTTAGCTAAAAACAGTGGACTTGTTCTGGAAAGTATAATTACCGGGTTATTATTTTTCATATCTACGCGAGCGATTACTGCGCGGATATTTTCGCCTTTTTTGAAGTAATCCTGAGGGATTTGCTCTGATTTAGGAAGTATCAGTTCATTTCCTTCTTCATCAATCAATAAAACCTCTTTTTTCCATACCTGATAAACTTCGGCACTGATGATTTCGCCGATTCTATCGTCATATTTTTTAATAAGAACGTTTTTCTTCAAATCATTGATACGACTTGCCAACGTTTGCTTTGCAGCAAGAATGGCGCGACGTCCGAAATCTAAGATATCTACTTCCTCGTATAATTCTTCACCTACTTCAAAATCCGGTTCAATTTTAGCAGCATCGGTGTAAGCAATTTCCGCTAAAGGATCATTTACCTCCCCATCTTCTACGATCATACGGCGGCGTATAATTTCAAGGTCACCTTTTTCAGCATTAACAATTACGTCGAAGTTGTCATCGCTTCCGTACTTTTTACGGAGTAATGTTTTAAACACATCTTCTACCACTTTCATCATCGTGGGACGATCTATTTTTTCATCATCCTTAAACTCCTGAAACGCCTCTATAAGATTGATACTGGCCATAACGATGTTTTTTTATGTCTACTAAAATTTAATTTGAACGGTTGTTGATTTTATATTGTTGAATGGTATAACTACTTGCTCTGTTACTGCTTTTTTACCTTTCCCGGTGGTTGTTTTAAGGATAATGTCGTGCTCAGCAACTTCCTCTAAAACTCCTTCCTGCAGGGTATCATCATTAAAAACCACTTCAATATTTCTGCCTATATTTTTTTTATACTGGCGATGTAATTTTAATGGTTCATCGATACCCGGGGAAGAAACTTCTAAAGAAAAATCTCCTTCAGGGTATATTCCTGCCTCTTCAATTAACTTGTAGAGTTGTCTGTTAAAGTACACACAACGCTCAATTTTAATGCCTTCATCGCCATCAATAAAAACCTTGATATTATTGGTAGGTTTAATGGTAACTGATACGCAAAAATATTCGGGCTCTGCAGCCAAAATGCTGTTAAGCATTTGTTCGATGGTAGAAATATTTGGGTCTAATGCCATATTTAAAAAGAGAGGGGAACGATAGTCGTTCCCCTCAATTGTTTCTTTGTTATTGCAAATATACAAAAAGAATAGGTTATCTACCAAATTTTTGCCATTTATCCTTTTTTTGATTCATTTTAACATGCCAATACGCCTATTCTTGGTATTTTTACAGCATTATGTTAAAGATTATTATTTGGAGCTTTTTATTCTATTTGGCCTACCGATTTATTTTTGAATTGGTAATTCCGATCAGTAAAACTGCGGGGCAGTTAAAGAAAAAAATGGCTGAAATGCAGCAGCAGCAAGCTGGTTATTCATCCAATCAAGCGCCGTTCCAACAACAAACTACTAATCAATCAACTACCAGTCAGTCTAACGATGCCCCAAAGAAGGCCGATTATATTGATTTTGAGGAGGTTAATTAAAATTCAAAAGTAAAAATTCAAAAGCAAAAATTGAGAATGGGTAATGGGTAATTGTTAATTGATAATGGCTTTGTTGCATGAATCACAAATAATCATCAAAATACCTTTCCGTTTTTAGGATTAGGTTATTATTTCATCCAGATTATTATGCCATCCCTACGGGATTTTAAT
>JBIIAP010000336.1:0-2594 GCA_044239855.1 Sediminibacterium sp.
GCGGATTCAACAAAAAAGAATACCATCATTTTTGAAGCCAGTAGCAAACCGGAGAGCCGTATGACACCCATTGAGAAGATGTATATTTCTAAAATGGGTATTAGTAAAAAATCCTTAGTAAGTTTAAAAACGAGGACCCATCTAGGTTATGATAAACTTGCTAAAGCATTTTCGGTAACGCGAGCAACCTTAATTAATAAAAAAGGAGGAGAAAAATTTAATCCTACTTTAAGTGAAAAAATTGTTGGGTTAGCTGAAATATATTCCTACGGGTTTGAGGTCTTTGAAGATGAACATCGATTTAACGATTGGATTTTAAAACCCAATAAAGCATTGAATGGCAAAACTCCATTTGAACTACTTGATAGTCAATATGGAAGAGAAGAAGTGAAAAATATTATTGGTAGAATTGAATATGGTATATATTCTTAAACCTGAATTATGTTAGTATATAGAGTTGGGAAGACAAAATATGCAAATGATTTGTCAGGTGAGGGGGCTCGTCTATATGGGGGAAGATGGAACCATAAACTTACACCATGTATTTATACCTCTCAAAGTAGAGCACTTGCATTATTAGAATACTCGGCAAATGTAAACATTGAAGATCTCGGATTTTCCTTGAGTATAACTACTATTGAAATACCCAATAAAAGTATAAAAAAGATACAATTATCAGCATTACCAAAAGATTGGAATAAACTACCAGCACCATCCTCAACAAAAGAAATTGGAACTGATTTTTTAAATACCTCACAAAAATCAATTTTACAAATTCCTTCAATTATTATCCACGATGAATTCAACTTTATTTTAAACCCGTTACGCAAAGATAGCAGTGCATTTAAAATAATTGAAATCAAAAGTATTTTACTGGATAAACGAATAAAGGGTCAATAACATAGCTCTTTATTATTTAAGAAACCCTTTCTCGTAATTTGTAATAAGGTCATTAAGCTTTGCCAAATTTTTCACAACAGTCTTTTTATTAAATTTTTCCGGATTAAAGTCAGCACCTACCCACGTAAGCATTTGAATATAATCAGCGTGATGCACATTTTTTAAAACTTTTTTCAATTCTTCATAACCATGAGAACCGCCACAGTCTTCTGGTGGACAGGCATTTGTACCGCTTACTAAAACAGGAAGCACTAATTGTTGTGGCTTGTGGTTAATCTCAACTAATTCTATCTTATGTTTCCAATAGTCTCCATAATCGTAAACATAATCTATAGTTTGTGCAACCGCTGTAAATATTTCACCAACCATAATCTCTTTTCCATCAACAGGATTCATCTCCATCTCATCATATCCATCCATCAGGAGTAAACGAAGATCACCTATATTCAAGTTTTTTATTTTAAAATGATATAAGTGATAGTTCTTCCAACCCATTGCTTCTTGTATAATATGATGCAACAAATACATAGAACTATCAGAAGATACAGTTACAGTTCTGGTTATTTTAGGTTCAATATCCGTTAAGTATATTTTTAAAGTTATCGCAGCCATAAATTTTGCATTTAAAAGAAAAAGTATCTAATTTCCTATTGACTCATTTAAAGGTAAAACTTATAAAGCTGCTTTTCAGCGTTAAGTTTATATTTAAGATTGATCTATTGCCTGAAATATGTTTCGTTAAATATATCCATTAATTTAAAAAAGATATAAATTTTAACAAAATTTGTAGGCTCCCCTTATTTTAGTACCAGAGTTGATTAGAGATTTCTAAATTAGTTGTTTTTGGTTTTCGATTGTTTTTTCGGTGTGATTATTTTTAAAATACTGTTCGGCATATTTTTGTGGAGATAAGTAACCAAGGGCTTTATGAGGTCGTTCAGTGTTGTAATCCTACCTCCATTCTTCGCTAAGATACCTTACAGCTGATATGCTATCAAAAAGATACGCGTCCAGTAATTCTCTTCTAATGCTTCCGTTTTTTCTTTCGATGAAGGCATTTTGTGTTGGTTTTCCGGGCTGGATATATTTCATCTCTATTTGGTTTTCTTCAACCAAGTTTGTAAATGATTACTGATAAATTCAGGGCCATTGTCTGAACGGATATGTTCAGGCTTACCTCTTTGTTCAACAATCCGATTCAGCACTCTTATAATCCTTCTTGCTGGTAATGAGGTATCAACTTCAATGGCTAATGATTCTCGACTAAAATCATCTATAACATTAAACAAACGGAACTTTCTTCCATCTGTTAAACTATCACTCATAAAATCTACACTCCATGCTAAATTAGGTTGTGCTGGTACGCTTAATGGTTGCATAATTCTTGATGGCAATCGTTTTTTAGCCCTCCTGCGGATGTTTAATTTCATATCTGTGTATACCCTGTAAATCCTTTTGTGATTCCATGTATACCCTTTATTCCAAAGACGATAACAGCACTGCCAATAACCAATTGCAGCATGCTTGTTAGTCAGGTGCGTTAATGCATCCTGCAACTCAGTGTCATCTTTTTTTTTGCTTGATACTGACAGGTGGTTCGAGATATGCCTATCATTTTACACGCCTTTCGGTTACTTAGCTGCTCTTCACTAACAAGGTACTCTACAGCCTCCCGTTTCGCACTAGGCGTTAAA
>JBIIAP010000337.1:0-2585 GCA_044239855.1 Sediminibacterium sp.
CTTGAACATCGCGGAATTCATTCAGAGAAACTAAGCCATCACTTTTAAAACCAATGTTGATTACAACATCTGTTTTAGTTAAAGCAACTACTAAGCCATTTACGATTTCTCCGTCTTCAATTTGAATAAAGGTATTGTCATACACTTTATCATACTTTACACGCTCTGTTTCAGCATAATGACTCACATTACGCTTGTCAATAGACCAATCGAAATCATCATGCGCTGTTTCTACTACAGGCGCTGCTTCAGGTGCTTTTGGTGTCGCAGTAGGAACATCGGCTGCCGCCGCATTCTCCTGAGCATCTGCGTTTAGTTGTTTGTTAATCAATTTCATACAATAATCCGATGGTTTTAATCGGGTCGCAAAGGTACTAAAATTGATTAATGTAACCGAAATAATGATAAAAAAGGAGGATTTTTCTGCTAAAAATTCACAATACAATACAGCCGAAGCGGATTTTTAATTAAATTATTGTTTAATATATATAAACAATTGGATTTTTTGAAGAAATACAAGACGAAATTATCGATATATGCATAGAATATTCATTGCATCCCTTCAGGATTATTTAAAGATTGGCTGCGTTTGATTATATCATCAGGCTACCTTTCTAGATTTTTGACTTTTGACTTTTGACTTTTGACTTTTCACTTTTTACTTTTTCCTATATTCATGTTAAATAAAAAAATAAACATGAAAAAAATGTTACTCTCGTTGTCATTATTAATGGCAATATCATTAACAACAATTGCTCAACATTCCCCTAAAGTAAAAAAAGAGGCCGCAGCTAAAACAAAGGCAGATGGTACGCCTGATCTGCGTTTCAAGGAAAATAAAGAGAAAAAAGAAGTAAAATCAAAGGGACCATTAAAAGCAGATGGTACGCCTGATAAACGTTTCAAAGCAAACAAAGGTTAATATCGTTTATACAGATAAAGGGTTTCAACGCTATAAATTGAAACCCTTTTTACTTTTTACTTTTTAATTTTACTTTTACTTTTTACTTAATTGTGCTGCTATCCAACCACTCGTCCAGGCATGCTGAAAATTAAATCCGCCTGTAACTCCATCAATATCTAAAACTTCGCCCGCAAAATATACACCCGGAACAATTTTACTTTCCATGGTTTGAGGGCCTACCTCATTCGTTAATATACCACCACAAGTAACAAACTCTTCTTTGAAAGTAGTTTTCCCCTGTACTAAAAATGTATGCGCAGTGAGCAGCTGCATTAATTTATTTTGCTCTTTCGATTTCAGTTCTGCCCAACGGGTTTCTTCTCCAATACCAGATTGCTGTAAAAAGTAATTCCACAAACGACCAGGCAAACCAAATGGATTTTTATTGCCAATTTTTTGAGAAGAATATTGATCACGATATAATGGCCAATCGGTTCTTAAATCTTGCTCAATAATGTTTCCAAGCCAATTAACTAAAATAGGAAATGAATATTGCTTATTAGCCAATTCTCTTGCACCCCATGCAGACAGACGAAGTACTACAGGTCCACTTAATCCCCAATGAGTAATAAGTAAAGGGCCTTGTTCCTGTAATTTAGTTCCTGCTATTTTTACAATTGCATTGGGTACACTCAACCCCATTAGTTCAGTGATCGGGTCCTTTGGAATATTAAAGGTAAATAGTGATGGGACGGGTTCATTAATTTGATGACCCAATACTTTTAACCACTCAAACATGCTTGCTTTGGGAAATCCTCCACAAGCTATACACAATGAGTCTGCATGCCAACTTGCTCCATTTGAAGATTGAATCCTGAACCCCTCATCACTTTTATTGATGCTTTTAACATCACAGTTTAATTCAAACGAAACTTTATATTTGGTAGCTTCTTTTAGCAAACAGTCAATAACAGTTTGCGAATCATTCGTTACAGGAAACATTCTACCATCGGCTTCTGTATGAAGTTGTACCCCTCTTTCTTCAAACCATTGAATAGTATCTGAAGTGAAAAACTTATGGAAAGTTTTCTTCAAAAATTGACCGCCCCTTGGATATTTTTTTATTAACTCAGGAATGTCAAAACAGGCATGCGTAACATTACATCTTCCACCTCCACTAACCTTTACTTTAGACAATAATTTATTGGATTTTTCCAGCACCAATACTTTTAATGAAGGATCTATTCTTGCTGCATTTACCGCACAAAAAACACCTGCAGCACCACCGCCAATAATAATTAATTGCTTTGCCATCCATACAATATTAAGCATTTCTTATAAAAAGAGTGCATCCGGTATAAAACAAGATGCACCCTTTTTATTAAAATAGCTAACCATTGTATCTTAGTTGGTAAACTATTTTTTGTTTAAATTAAAACCCAAACCTATTTCATATTGCTGACTAGATGCATTTACCACTTTTATATTGGTATTGTAAAATAAATTTAACGCTGCGATATCTTTTAAACGTAAACCTGCTCCTGTTCTAACATTTCCGGAAGTTTGGTATACCATCATCACATTCAATAAATTATTGTAATCAAACTGAGCGCCAAAATCAAAAACAGATGTAGTATTCTTGTAAAAGCGAAGCATCATAACCGGATTCAAATTAGTTTTA
>JBIIAP010000107.1:0-8696 GCA_044239855.1 Sediminibacterium sp.
CTAAAGCATTACTAATCAACGCCTTCATTTTCTCATGAAATATTCATAACCGGGAGGTCTCGGGTTCAAATCCCGATCTCACTTCATAAAAATCAAGGACTTACCTTAAATCGTAGTACCTTTGCTCCGTGAGTTTTTTTACTTTTACCAATAAATTAAGTTATTTATGGAAATACAAAATAGTTCAATAGAAGATGTAGATTTTATACTTGAGTTATATAGGTCCGCTACCGAATATCAAAAAGAAAGATTCATTAGTCATTGGCCGGAGTTTGATAGACAGATGGTTATTAATGAAATTGCAGAGAATAATCAATGGAAAATGATTATGGATGGTGAGGTAGTATGTATATGGGCTACTACATTTTCCGACCCTTTGATTTGGGAAGACAAGAATATGGATCCTTCGGTTTATATACATAGGATAACCACTAATCCTAGATTCAGAGGAAAAGGATTAGTTAAAAAAATTGTAGAGTGGGCTAGAAATTACGCAACTAATAAAGAAAAGAAGTTTGTCCGCATGGACACGGTAGGTGAGAACCTAAAACTAATAGAGCATTATAAGGATTGTGGTTTTGACTTCTTAGGTCTCTCTCAATTAACTAATACAGATGGTTTGCCAAAACATTACCATAACGCAGTGGTTAGTTTGTTTGAGTTGAAAGCATAGTCATCTTACTTGTACCTCTGCGTGCGGAATTGTGTGAGGAAAATCTATTTTTAAACATCCAAACGCCCTGCGAATAAAAGTCTAAATTGATTTGCCGACAGACAATGTGGTGTTTTAAACTAAGCCATATTAAATAACTGATTATCTTCCATATCTTTAATAACTAATTGAATGAATAAGACAACATACATTTAAAACTCATGAAATTTCTCCTATTTTTTCTTATGCTTAGCTCGTTTGTTCAAACAAATACCACTGAGATCTATCAATTCACCACATTAACAAAAGTGAATGAGTGGCGAATTGTAAACGATGGTGTGATGGGTGGTATCTCAAAAAGTTCCCTAATCTTAAATGATTTGGGAAATGGGCAATTTATGGGTCATGTTTCACTGGCAAACAATGGAGGATTTGCCTCCATACAATTAAATAAGACAATCAAATTGGCGGAAGAAACAAAGTTTATCGTATTGCACATAAAAGGAGATGGTAAGGTGTATGAATTTCGTTTAAAAAGTCAAATTTCTCAACCGGAGTCTTATGTCCACCAATTTAAAACAACCGGAGAGTGGGAAATTATTAAGTTGCCAATTAGTGAATTTTATCCTCAATTTTTTGGGCGTAAATTAAATAGACCCAATTTTAATTTTAAAAGTATTGCGCAATTGAGTTTTTTGATAGCCAATAAGCAAGAAGAAGATTTCAGATTACTCATTGATTGGATAGGTATGGAGTAAACGGGATTATCTGTAATGTCTGTTGTCAAAACAACGAAACGATCTAAGACTGAACTGTCCACTTTCTTTTGACGACATACAATGAAGAAAAGCTCCCCAATATTTTTCGAATGGATCTGCAAATACAATGGAAAATGCGTTACAAAAAATGACTGGTAGTTTGATTACTGTTGTACAAAATTGTACAAATAGATAAAGCTTCTTTAGCCAATCTTATGACCCAGTAATTTGTGGTATCAAATACAATTATCTTTTTGGATGAATTCCCTTAGATGGTTACAAGATTTACTTTTAAATATATCCATGCATACATTAAAACCCTGTATACTGCTTTTTGCTTTTCTATCGCTCTCCATGTTTTCATTGGGTCAAGATCGTTATAAAATAAGGGCTGGGGACCCAAACGGTATTAATAAGTGGTACATGGGCAGACAAATTGCACAAGTAATGAGTCATTACGGAATAGATTGGCTTGAAAGGGAAGAAAGAGAAATGGAAGAAAATACTGCGCTATTATTAAAAAATTTAGCCGTAAAACCAGGTATGGTTATTGCAGATATAGGGGCGGGTAGTGGCTATCATAGTGCATTACTTTCAAAAATGGTGGGAAGTGGTAAGGTTTTTGCAGTAGACGTTGAGCTAGAAATGATTGCTTACTTAAATGAAAGAATCAAGCGGGAAAAATTGTCACATATACTACCTGTATTGAGTTTAGAACAAAAAGTATCATTACCAGAAAACACCATTGACCTGATGTTGTTAGTAGACGTTTACCATGAATTTTCTTATCCTTATGAAATGACGTTATCGATGCGAGCTGCATTAAAACCTGGTGGTAAATTAGTGCTTGTAGAATTTAGGGCCGAAGATCCAACTGTACCAATTAAAACCATTCATAAAATGAGTGAAGCGCAGGCCATTAAAGAATTTAAAGCAGCAGGTTTTGCATTTGATAAAAACATAAATAATCTTCCATGGCAGCACTGCATGGTTTTTACAAAGCAGTAATTTAACCATAAGAGATCACCATCAACAATAAGCAAATTGGCGCCATTCATTGAAACGGAAAAGTGTGAGCTTGCATCATCAGTAACCAAAACTATAGATAGAGCTTTTACTAAGATGAATAGTCATTTGGAAAGACTTGTTTTCATATTTTTAGTTATTTGTACTTTTAGGGAAGGATATTTTACTGAAATTTTTAATTAGTATATTCAAATAGTACTTCATATATCATAAAATGGTAGATAAATTATTAAAAACGGCATTAGGGAGACTACGAATTGTAGCATTTATTGAAGGTTGTTCGTATTTACTTTTAGGTTTTACGATGATTTTAAAATACAAATTTTCTATGCCACAGCCCAATTACATTGTTGGTTTGGCTCATGGAATGCTTTTTGTTCTTTACATCGTTTTACTGGTTCAAGTTTCATTTTTACATCGCTGGAACATACTCAAAATGTTTATGGCTTTTTTGGCTTCATTAATACCTTTTGGCACTTTTTATGCAGATAAAGTACTTTTTAGACAATTTAATTAATAAAATATTAAAATCAACAACAGCGGAATTTTCACAATCAAGCGATTCGAACGACCACTTGGGAGATGCCTTTTGGCATTATTAAATTTCCGTTGTTTAAACATAAAAATGGAATAAAATGACAATTAAATATTCAAACTCGTTTAAAAGGGATCGGCTCTTACCGCTAGCATTTCCACTTCTAGTATTTCTTTTCTCCTGTTCAAAAGATAGTAAACCTGTTTCACCCCCTTTAACCGGTACACCTGTGATTACGATAACCACCCTACTAAACAATCAGGGTATTATTTGGGGATTTGATGTTCTGCCCAATGGCAACCTGCTATTTACGCAAAAAGCAGGAACTATGCGCTTGTTAGACACTACTACTCAAAGCAATACAATGATTTCTGGGTTGCCTTCCAATATTTCAGCAACAGGGCAGGGGGGATTGCTAGATGTAGCTATTTCGCCAGATTATGCTACAAGTCAAAGTGTATATGTAACTTATAGCATTACAGGCGGATTTCTTTCACTGGCAAGGTTCACGTTAAATGGAACTGCAGCTACCAATTGGCAGGTGTTGCATACCACCGAGTCGGCTTCGACCTGGAATGGCCATTATGGAAGCCGTATTACCTTTGGACCCGATGGTAAATTGTATTGGAGTGTGGGAGAAGGTGGCGGAGGAAGCCTTGGTGGTGCTTCAAGCCCTCATCAAAATGGACAAAAACTAAATACGATTTGGGGCAAAATACATCGAATGAATCTTGATGGTACTGTACCATCAGATAATCCTCTATTGCCCGGCCAAGTTGCACGTTCCACTATATTCAGTTATGGCCATCGCAATCCGCAAGGCATGGCTTTTGAACCTACAGCTAACCGACTTTTTGTAAATGAACATGGACCAAGCGGTGGCTGCGAACTTAACCGCGTTCAAGCTGCAGAAAATTTTGGTTGGCCTTTGTATAGCAATGGCATTAACTATAATGGAACTACCATTAGTAACGGACATAATGCTACGGGGATTGTGGCACCACTAAAAAGTTGGACGCCCGCATTCGCGCCATCAGGTTTAACCTTTATCAATCACCCTTCTTTTAGAGATTGGAATGGCAATTTGCTAATGGGTAGCCTTGTTCGCCGGCATTTACTCATGATAAAAATGACCAATGGTGTACCCAGCGATGAAACAATTTTGCTCGATAATTATGGTCGCATAAGAAATGTAAAAATGGCTCCTGCAGGTAAAATTTATGTAAGCGTAGAGGATGGGGGTAGGTTGTTATCATTAAGTGCTAAATAGAATTCGTTTACCATTAATTTTCGAATGCTACTATGTCGATGAAATCGGTGTCACAATACAGAGACACTTTGAGTTTATTTGTTGGTGAGCAAAAAAACACCGTCAATGTTGAGTGTTACAGTGTTTCTTCATCTTAGTGGAGATTCCGCTGGGACTCGAAATATCCTCTTTGTCATGAAAATACCCCCTCAAATCGGGTCAAATCGGTAAATCAACCACTTACGTTTTTCGTAGGTGGTTTTTTATTTTGCGTAAGCTTTTCATCATTTCTTATCCAAAAACCTAAATTATAATCGCATAAAGTAGTATGCTGTAATCATTATTCTATTTGAGTGAATGCTAAGGTAATTCCTCAAAAAAAAGGGCGGGAGTCAATGGTATATTAATTATTAACTAAATTAGTTTTACAAAAAATCTTGTATGATTAAATGATTTTATTGGTTGCTGGGTCGTTTTTTTCTGTGCAAGTAACAGCTTAAACTAATATTGGTACAACAAGACCACATCCGTCTAAGAAGTTGGAAATGGCTTCTTACAGACTAGGTTTTTCGCCCCTTCGTTTATTTAATTGTATTGGTATATGTACATTAAAAGTATTTTCTTCGGGCTTAACCTGTTTAGATTTGTTATTAAATGGACTTTTTACGGCTGCAGCAGCAAATAAAGCTTGCATATTTCCTTTTTTGTCAAATAGTAAACAAGGCCTTTCTAAATTGGCAAGTTTTACTGCTGTTCCGTTACTAAAACTAAGTTTACGTGGAGACACCAGATAGGAGTTGGCCATGGTCCAATCTTTTCCGGTGCCAGAGGTGAGTAAAATAAGAGAACCAAATTCTGTGTCAGGTTTTCCTTTGGTAGAAAAATATTTAGCTATCGCATAAAACCGTTTTCGTTTTTTGTCATACCATAAATACGGATCTTCCGATGCCATATCTGCGCTAGAACTAACCTCACTATAAAACGTAAAAGGGCCTGCTGGGGTATCAGCTACTGCCATCCAAAAAGTCATATGTCCTAAATCGGGTTTTCTTGATTTATACATCATGTAATACCGGCCATCGGGTCCTTTGCAAACAGAAGGATTAACGGTAACCTCAAAGGTTCTTATGCTATCAGGCATAATAAGGTGTTCTGGCTTTTGAAAAAAAGTGCCATTTAAAAATCCTGTAATAGTAGGCGAGGAAGCCATTCCAATGCGCTGCGTGCAATTGTATTTATACCATTGTAACTGATCTCTGGATAAGTTTTTAGAAAAGTGCATGTTGTCATTAAAACTATTACTTATAAAGTATAAATAATATTGACCATTAAAATAATTTACTTGAGGATTGTGAAAAGTATACCTGTCCCATCTTTGCGCATTAAAATTTCCTTTTAGTATTGTTTTAACATGCTTGTAAGGGCCGGTTGGTTTATCTGAAACTGCAATAGCTATTTCAGAATATTTTTGCCATCCTTTGAATCCATCAAAAATATAGTTTAGGCTATCGTCATCTTTTGCTCTAGTCCCATGCGGCCAGCGTGCATAAAATAAATAATACTTGCCGTCTTCGCCAACAATACTACTCCCACACCAGATATAATAGCCAGGGTCTATAAAAATATTAGATGAATCAATAGGGCTTAAAATACTATTGATATTTAGATTATCTGTGTTCTTTTTTTGTGCTTGCGCATAATTAAGCAAACAAAAAAGGAGTGTAACATATAGAGGTGTTTTCATTGATGGGCTATTAAATTTAAATTCAAGTTAATTTTTGAATTACCAATTATACATGGTGAGCTTCCTATCCACCTGCTTCCAATACGTTAGCTATTTGCTGAGTTAATTTAATGGCCCACTTGGTGTACTCTAATTTAGAAGGGTGGAGGCCATCACTAGATAAGTAATCTGTTTTATACCCATCGAGGCGGTATGCATCATTAATATTTATATAATTAGCGCCGAACGACTTTGCATTTTTTTCACAAATTAAATTGTAGCTGTCTATTTCATTGGCAATTTCATTTCGGTCTCTACCTGATGCAAATGGCGTTATGCCCCAGTCAGGAATGCTGATTACAAATACTCTTTTGGGTTTATTTCCGGTGAGCGTAAAAGCTGATTGTAGTATAGAAATAAAAGCAGTTTCAAAATCTTTAATGGGTCTGCCTTGGTATTGATTGTTGACGCCTATTAAAATAGTTACGATATGATACATGCTTTTTTTATCGGCGTTTGCTAATCCATTTTTTAAATCATCTGCTGTCCATCCGTTTTTTGCAATAATTTGAAGGGAGTTCATTTTGAAATTGGCTCCTTTTAATAATGCGAAAGTTTGACTGGGGTAACTATCTATTACATCAACAGATGTTCCAATTGTGTAAGAATCTCCCAGTGCCAAATAATGTATCGAATCGGCAAATCTGTTAACTCTATTTGTAGGAATACTATTAATATTATCCCCTCCAGATTTGGAGCATGAAATGAACGTCCAAACATAAATGGATAATAAAATAATTTTTTTCATGGGTTTAAAGTTACGTTACATGTAGGATTCTTTGTTTTTTTTCATATTCCGCATAGTACATTTTCAACAATAAGATATAATAAGCGATAATTAATGGGCCAAAAATTAATCCAGTAATACCCAAATACTGTAAGCTCATAATGACCCCTTAAACTGAAACGATTGGATGCACATCTGCCATTTTTTTGTCTTAAATTTTTTCAGAAATAGTATGGTTTAGCGGAGATACACGCACATGGGGTTAACCAAAATGAGGGCAGATGGAATTTTTACTTTTGAATTTTAATTGTCTACTAGTTGTATCATTGGTCGTTTGTCAGTAATATTCCTTTTATCATATTGAATGTTAAAAGTGTTCAATCTTGGTTGAAAATCATGTTTGCGATTTAATTCAAACTGATAAATCAATTGACCTATGTCATGCATAAATGGTTGCCCAACTGTTTCGTAATCATATTTAGAGTCATTAACCACTTCATCACTATTTACATAAATAGTTGCTGAAAGCATATAATCAATATTGTTTTTCGTATCAACTATATAAGACACATCGGTAGAAAAACCATAAGCCCATCCAACCTTATTGAAAATGCGTATGTTTGGTGGAATTTTATTCGAACTATCTTTGAAGAAAAACTTTACGTAGCTGTCATAAAATAAAGTTGTGTCGTATTTAGGGTAATCTGTTTCAGAAGGATATTGCGACAGATACTTTAATAAAAACAATCGATCATCATCAGTTAAATTAAACCGTTGATGGGAAGGAACTGATGATGGAAATAAAACCGATTGCAGCATTTGCTGAAAATCCTGTAAAGTAATATTATTATGTTGGGTGAAATCAAATGGCTCTTGAATCAGGCTATCATTCCTGTCCCAATGTGCTTTGCCTATTTTAATATTTTTCGAAAAATCAAACGCATCTTTATTGTACGCAGGTAGTTGCTGGTGAACAACTTCCTGCTTTCCGTTTATAAATTGAATGCCATTGGTATGCCTATTTTGCTCTTCTGAATAGCCCATAAATTGCCTCGTAATTCTTGCAGTGGTATATCCTTTTTGATGGAGTTTATGATTAATCGCTTCCTGCCCAACAAACTGATACATTCTATTGTAGGGATCGTTTTCACTAATTAATAAAGCACGTTTTATAAAGTGAGCAATAGAGGGCAGCTGATTTTTAGCAGTGGAATCTTTTTTCATAGCAACCTGTCGTTCATAACTGCTATCGAACTGCATGGAAGTATATTTGTTGATACCCTTTATATTCATTTCCTGGAGTTTCTCTAAAGAAAGGAAGGCCAAGGGCATTTTAACCATCGATGCAGGATTAAAATACAATGCAGCATTATTGTTAAAATAATAATTTTTGAAGGAGGGAATTCCTTTGCTATTTCGATTGATTTGGGTATAAATAATTTGGCAACGGTATTTTAGCGGGTCTGCTACAATACTTTTGGTTATTGAATTTGAGCTGGTGGATAGTATTTTAGATAAGAGCGTATCGGTAGTTGGTTGAGCACAGTTATTGCTAATAATAAAATGAGCTGCAATAGTCAGTGTAAAGTATAGTTTTCTCATGTATGCAAAATACAAATATATTATTTTAAAAAGTTGGCATCATATTTGGATTTATATGCTTGTAACCAAAAATTATAATTATGAACAAGCTAATGATGTTAAGTTTATTGCTGTTAAGTAATTTTTTAATGGAGCAACCAAAAGCGCAAGTAAGGTTCAATGTTAATATAGGTGTTCAACCAAATTGGGGGCCTCGTGGAAGCGCCTATGCAGAATATTATTACTTACCTGAATATGAAGTGTATTACCATGTGCCAGCTGCTAGATTTATATTTTGGGGCGGAAATGATTGGATTTTTGCATCAAATTTACCTTATAGGTTCAGACGTATTGATTTATTTAGTACATTTAAGGTAGTAATTAA
>JBIIAP010000108.1:0-8687 GCA_044239855.1 Sediminibacterium sp.
GAAAAAGTCAAAAGAAAAGCCTTCCATTATATATCTAAGACGCAAGCACATCATCTCAGTATTACCCATTACCCATTATCAATTATCCATTATCAATTGTCAATTACCAATTATCCATTATCAATTATCCATTTCCCATTGTATGCAGGTATTGGTAAACAATCGCTGCTCTGTTTACGCCAACTTCAGCAGCTAAATCTTTTTCGGATTGAAGTTTGATGTTTTTAACGGATTTAAACGCTTTTAACAGCTGCGCAATGGTAGAGGGGCCAATACCAGGAATTTGCTCCAATTCGGTTTTAAATGTGCCTTTAGAGCGCTGGTTTCTGTGGAAGGTGATACCGAAACGATGTACTTCATCTCTGATTCTTCTTACCAATTTTAAAGAGTCGCTGCTCCACGGAAGTTTTAATGATTCTTTATCTCCCGGAAAAAACAGTTCCTCCTCATTTTTGGCCAACCCCACCACGGTAAAAGCACCTACCAGGTCTAACTCCCTGATGCTTTCCATGGCTGCGCCTAATTGCCCCTTTCCGCCATCTATAATCACTAATTGAGGAAATGGCCGATCTTCCTCTTTTAAGCGCTTATAACGCCTGTAAACGGCTTCCTTCATGGTAGCAAAGTCGTTAATGCCTTCCACTGTTTTTACATTAAACTTGCGATAGTCGTTTTTTGCCGGTATTCCCTGTTTAAAGCAAACCATGGCCGATACCGGATAGGCCCCTTGAAAGTTAGAGTTATCGAAACACTCGATATGAATGGGTACTTCAGACAATTGCAAGTAATGCTGCAATTCATACAGCACCTTTTTTTGTTCCATATCTGTTTTGCCCTCTAAGTGCAATATTTTTTTCTTTCTTAGTTCTTCTTTAAAATACGCCACATTTTTAATAGACAGCTCTAACAGTTTGCGTTTATCTCCTGCCTTAGGAACAGTTATTTCAATAGCAGGATCATGAAACTGAATAGGGAAGGGAACAATAATCTCTTTGGCAAGACTGTTGAAAGTGGTTCTTAAATTGCCAATAACAAATTCTAACACTTCTGCTTCTGTTTCTTCGAGCTTAGTTTCTAACGGAACAGTGTGGGTCTGCACTATGGTTCCGTTTTGAACCATTAAGTAGTTTACATAGGCTTTATCATCCTCCTTTAAAATAGAGAACACATCTAAATTAGTGAGGTACTTGCTAACAATTACCGATTTAGATTGGTAGTTTTCCAGGTGTTCAATTTTCTTTTTAACGAGTTCGGCTTGCTCAAAATTTAATTGGGCTGCATGTTCCATCATTTCTGCTTTATGATGTTGAATTACTGCATGCAGGTTGCCTTTGAGCACATTCCGAACCATTTGAATCCCTTCCATATAATCCTCCAAAGATTGCAAGCCCTCACAAGGCCCTTTGCAGTTACCCAAATGATATTCCAGACAAACTTTAAATTTACCTTTTTGAATATTCTGTTTGCTCAGGTTAAGTTTACAGCTTCTCAACGGAATGTTTTGTTTAACAAACTCTAGTAATTCCCTTACCCGAAATGCAGAAGTAAATGGGCCAAGGTATTCGGAACCGTCGTTGATTTTTTTTCGGGTGAAAAAAATTCTGGGGAAAGGCTCTTTTTTAATGATAATAAACGGGTAGGTTTTGTCGTCCTTTAAGTTGATATTAAAGAAAGGCTGGTATTCTTTGATCAGTGCATTTTCCAGTAAAAAAGCATCTTGCTCAGAGTCCACAATGGTAAACTCTATTTTGTAAATTCTTTGAACCAGCTCATGGGTTTTGTACCCAACATTGGTTTTAGAAAAGTAGGAGCTAACTCTTTTTCTTAAACTTTTGGCTTTTCCTACATACAGCAAAGTGCCAGCTGCATCAAAGTATTTATAGATGCCGGGATTGGTGGGAATGGTATGCGCTAATTGCTGAAAGGAAGCCTGTGTCATTATTTATCCGCAGCTTTATTCCAAACTACTGTTGTAGAAGTGGTGTGGCCAATACCAGCCAACTCTTTCGAGGTGCTTATTTGAAAGCTGTGATCTGCCAGCCAACTAATTTGTTGTGTAAACACGGTATCGTTCATCTGTTTAATTGCTCTCACAAATAAACGTTTAATGATATTGGTTTGTTCACTCAGTAAAACATCTATTCTTTGCAAGGGTAGTGAAGCATCCAGTGCAGTATAGTTAATGGTATAACTTTCGGTGCCCAGGTCTTGAAATACGCTTTCTTTGTATAAGTGTTTGTTGTTGTTAAACGGTCGAACTATGGTCAGCACTGCATTGGCTTCTTTAACAAAATCTGATTTAGACAAACTAGCAGGTAATTTGGTAGCACCAATGGTAACCGTTTTTTCTATGGTAAAGTTTCTGAGTTCTACAAAGCGAATTTGCTCATTAATAAAATCACTGATGGGATAATATTTTGCAGTATCGGCAACATTGGCAAGCTGCTTATTATTCTTTTGGTTATTGGTGTTGCAGGCGTTTAATACAAACGCTAACAGTACACCAGCATACATGGCATATTTAAACATGTTGCAAATCTATTTAAATTCAAATTATCTCCACTGACGGGTAATGCCCAATTTAATACCATATTCCATTAAATGCTCTTTAATAGGGTATTGGTTGGTGTAAGAAGGTAAGTGCTGGTAGCGGATTTGAGGGCCAAATTGAATCAAATTACTGCCACTTTTATATGAAATGTTAATTCCAATATTGGTGTTGATATTCCACTTTCTAAGTAAACCATTTCCATCAGTATAGTTCTTGAAATCGGTAGACAACACATATGTGCTGTTGGTAAGTAAATAAGAGGGTTGAACAGCAGCTTCTGCGTTTAAGCCGATATTGTTTCGTTTAGCAATTTCCCATTGAATGCCGATGGGTACAGAAATCTGATAGTTTTTATTATTCAGCTGTTCAGATTTATAACCGGTATTGTTGTTATAGAACGATGAGATATTAATGGTTTGAATACCATTGTTGTTGATGAGGTCGATGGTGTTTAAGTCTTTTGTAGCAGTTTTAAACGCTTCAATATGGTATTGCTGAATATTCAGTTGAATGCCTGTTTTTAATTTAAATCTGCGGGAAATGTTGTAAAGAGAAGCTACCCCAATTTCCAGGCCGGTAGCCGGACTATGTCTTACAATATCATTTACATTGGCCGAATAGTTTAATGCCATCGGAACGGTTTGCGCGCTCTTGCTGCTTACACTATTTGGTTGTATGATTTCTTTAACATCAGCATCGGTAAGGGTTCTATAACTTTTAGAAGCTGCCGCATAAAATTGAATACCAATTTTGCTCACTTTCTTCCATGTCATGGTTCTTTTAGGAACAATATTTTTTAAGTAATCATTTTGAAGCATCATTTTTTTGTCGGCATCGGAAGCCATATTTAGCAGGTTAGGCTTTTCTTGCGGAATGGTACTTTCTATTTTATTATTGGCAGCAAGTAGACTAGCGCCAGGTAAATCAGCATTGGCTGTATAGATGATGTCGGTGTTTAACGCCGAAGTTACAGTATGCTCAACTGTATTATGGTCTATAATATGATTAGAAGGAATGGTTGTTTCCTGTGAATGGTTCGTTGTTGGATCTGCTTTAGGCAGCGCAAGTATTTGTTGATCTTGAATAGCTGCAATGGTTTCTTCCGTAATATTTTCGGGATCCATTGCTTCAAAATAGTTCACCATTTTGGGCGAGGCGCTGGTATTGTTGACAGATTGCAAAGGCAACTTTTTGGGCAATAAGTTGGCAGTTAAAAGGTCAGGTCTTTTAAAGCTTTTAGACCGATGCAACATTACAACTGTAGAAATGGTAAGGCCGCAAATGATAGATAAAGCAATAAAGGTTAACGCATGCCAGGTTTGCGTGCCATGAATCGATACGCGAATGTTCTTCCATACCTGATCGGATGGGTACATACGATAATCATCAACTTCCTGCTGCAGAAATTGCTCAAAATCTTCTTCTTGGTAATGCTTATAATCCATATCTACAGCTCAACAATCTACTTTTTTAAAACAACGGATACCTGTAAATTCTCTTGTAGAGAATCTATGATTTTTTTCTTGATCAACATACGTTCCAGCATTGATTTTGCTCTGGTATATTGGCTTCTACTGGTGCTTTCACCTATTTCTAACAATTCACCAATTTCTTTGTGACTATACCCTTCAATTGCATACAGGTTTAATACTGTTTTGTAGCCCAACGGTAATAATCGGATACATTCTACCACCTGACGGGCTTGCATTACGGAAGGCAAACTTTCTTCTTTAACTTCTAAAAATCCTGCATCTTCCAAATGCAAACAATCTGTGAACTTTTTGTTTTTCTTTAAAAAGTTAATGCAGGTATGAACCAGAATTTTTCTAATCCATCCTTCAAAAGAACCTTTATTTTGAAAAGTATGTATTTGGGTAAACACCTTGATGAAACCCTCTTGCAACATGTCTTCCGCATCTTCGCGGCTGTTGCCAAAACGATAACATACACTCAACATCTTAGGACTGTATCTATTATACAGTTCCCGTTGTGCGGACGGATCATTTTTTATACAGCCTACCAGTATGGATTGTTCTGTCATCAAGGGAAAATTTATCCCTAAATATAAGACATATTTTGTGCATTAATGCTGCATTCAACAAATAAAAAAGCAATATTAAGGAGGATATAAGGCCTTAATTTTTGCTCAATTTTATATACCCTGATCTAACCTGGATGGTATAGCCGGATGCATTTCTGACAAAAAATATCCTATTAAATGGTCAGACAGATTATTAATTAAGTGCTATATTTGCAACAATGTAGCAAATATAATAGTGTATGAAATTCCTTTTGTTCTTTAGTTGGAGCCTAATTATGGGAGGTTCGTTGCCGGTAATAGCTAATTCCACTTCTGCTAACCACAGCAACAATACAGTGGTTGTTGATAAGGCTGTCCTTACAGGAAAAGTGATAGATGCCGCAACCGGCAAGCCATTGCAAGGGGCGGTTATTTATATTCATGAAGCTAAATTGGGGGTAACGGCAAATGCCAATGGCGACTATCGTACCGCAGAACTGCCTTCCGGAAAATACCTGGTAGAAGTATCGTTTGTTGGGTTTGCCTCTTATTTAGAAACCATTGATTTGCAAGGTATAACCATGCAGAATTTTTCCCTGAAATATGCAGTAGTGGAGAATGAGTCCGTAACGGTTACCGGTGTGGTATCGGCCACTAAAACCCGACAATCTCCTCAACCCATATCGGTGGTTAAAAAAACGGATTTATTTAAAAATCCATCCACCAATATCATCGATGCATTGAGTCATTTAGTGCCGGGTGTTTCGTCGTTAAGTACCGGCTTGGCCATTTCAAAACCGGTAATCAGGGGATTGAGTTATAATAGAATCATTACCATACATGATGGAATAAGACAAGAAGGGCAACAATGGGGCGATGAACATGGTATTGAAGTAGATGAATTTAGTATACAAAAAGTGGAAGTGTTAAAAGGGCCTACTTCCTTATTATATGGTAGTGATGGAATGGGAGGCGCCATTCATTTAGTTACCAATACACCGGTAGAGCGCGGAACCATTGCAGGCAATATACAGGCACAGTACAATGGTAACAATAGTTTATGGGGCGGAAACTTTAACCTTGCCGGACATCTTACCAATGGGTTTAACTGGAATGTGTATGCAACGGAGAAATCAGCGAAAGACTATCAAAATAAATATGATGGCAAAGTACTCAACAGCAGATTCAATGAACACAACTGGGGCGGATATATCGGACTTAACAAATCATGGGGGTACAGCCATTTGTTGTTGAGTAGTTTTAATCAACAGGTAGGAGTGGTAGAAGGAAGCAGGGATACAAATACCGGTCAGTTTTTATTGTATAGCGGATCTCCTTTGGAGCGGATAGCCACATCCACCGACTATAACAGCAGCAAGATGATGGCTCCCTATCAGGGTGTGAACCATATTAAAATTGCTTCCGATAATAATATAGCGCTGGGCACCGGCAGGTTAGCAATTAATATGGGGTATCAAAAAAATATCCGTAAAGAATTTGCCGATCCATTGCATATAAATGATCCTGAATTGTATTTTGATTTAGCTACGTTTAATTACAACATACTGTATCAGTTTAAAGAAAAAAATGGCTGGCGTACCACCATTGGGATGAATGGAATGGATCAACAAAATAAAAATTTAGCAGCAGAGCAATTGATACCTGCCTACCATATATTGGATGCAGGTTTTTTTGCGTATGTTAAAAAGACATACCATAATAAGTTAACCTTAAGTGGTGGCATTAGAGGCGACTATAGAAATTTAACAACAAAGGCTTTATTGGAAGAGGATGGAACGCCAAAATTCAATGCATTGCATCAACAATTTAGTAACTGGAGTGGCAGTATTGGAATGAGTTATGCCGCTACAAATGCCTTAACCCTTAAAGCCAATATATCCAGAGGATTTAGAGCACCGTCTGTATCAGAACTGGCAAGTAATGGCACGCATGAGGGTACCAACCGATATGAGTACGGAGATGAAAAATTATTATCTGAATCGTCTCTGCAATTAGATGCAGGCATTGAATTAAATGCAGAGCATATGGTATTTATGCTTAATGTGTTTTACAATCAGATGAACAACTATATATTTTATAGTAAACTGACAAGTGCTACCGGCGGAGATTCTTTGGTTACGGTAGATGGAGATGAACTTACTGCATTTAAATTTAAGCAGTCGGGTGCTAATTTGTATGGGTTTGAAGCAAAGCTGGATTTGCATCCGCATCCGCTCGATTGGTTACATTTTTCGAACTCCTTTGCAATGGTTGCCGGAAGATTTAATGCAGCCATTGATGGTGCACAAAATTTACCATTTATGCCACCGGCAAGATGGTTAACGGAGTTAAGAGCAGACGTAAAAAAGATCGGAAATAACTTTAATAATGTATATGCTAAAATAGAAGTAGATAATGTGTTTACCCAGCAGCATATATTTACTGCATATAACACTGAAACAGCAACGCCCGGATATACTTTATTAAATATTGGATTGGGGCTGGAAGTGATGCAGCAGCAGAAGAAAATAATGTCTGTTTACGCAGGTATGAATAACTTATTGGATGTGGCATACCAGCATCATTTAAGCAGATTAAAATATACCGATATGAACCAGCTAACCGGAAGAACGGGCGTTTACAATATGGGTAGAAATTTTAGTGTCAAAGTAAATATTCCACTAAGCTTTAAAACAACAAAGCACTGATCAGTCCATCAGTGCTTTGTTATATAAAACTACTTTTTAAGAAATTATTTTACTACAGGCAATTGTATAAAGGAAGCATTGTCGAAGATTTTGATCACTGCTTTTTTAAAGTCTTTTTCGGTAGCGGTATAAATATTCATGAATTGTTGCGGGTTGCGATCTACCAATGGGAACCAGCTGCTTTGTATTTGCACCATAATGCGGTGTCCTTTTTTAAAGGTATGGGCTATATCGGGTAAATCGTATTTAATGGTAGTAGGCTGATTGGGAACAAAGGGTTCGGGTTTTTCGAAACTGTTTCTGTACTTACCTCTGAATACTTCCCCTCTTACCAGCATTTGGTATCCATCCATTAAATAGTGGTGGTTGTCTGCATATTTAAATTGATCGGGAAAAACATCAATCAGTTTCACTACAAAATCGGCGTCGGTGCCGGAGATGCTTACTTTTAAATTTGCGGTGAGTGTGCCACCAACGGTTACCTCTTCGGTTAAAATATCGGAGCTGTACACCAAAACATCCGGCCGACGGGCAGCAAAGCGTTGATCATCGGTCATGTATTCTCTGGTTCTGCCGGTATGTACATCTTCCGTATAAGGAACAGGCTTGGCAGGGTCGCTGGTGTATTCAGCAAAGCTGTTGGCTGCTTTGTTAGCCGGTGTAAAAGATAAAGTGCCTTTTGCTTGTAGGTAGAGGTTAGCAGTGGTAGTACCTGCTAAAGGCCAGGTAGTAGATTGACGCCATTTGTTTTCGCCGGTAAAAAATATATTGGCTTCCTGAATAGCATTGATGTTGCCTTTTCCTTTTAGATAGAAATTAAAGAACGGCAGCTCAATATTTTGTGCATACCATGCTGCGGTGTTGCTCTCGAATTGTACGTTGCCTAAGTTTTTACCATTGCCGCTGGCCCACTGGCCGTGATACCATGGCCCCATCACTATCTTATTATTGTTTTTAGTTTTTGCTTCTATGGCTTTGTATAAATTCCATGCACCAAAACAATCTTCTGCATCAAACAAACCACCAACAACAAGGGTAGGAATTGTTGGCGCAATATGCTGCACAAAATTTCTGGGGTTGCGTGCTTTCCACCAATCATCATAGTTGGGATGTGCCATTAAATCTTTCCAGAAAGCGATGCTGTCTCCCATAAATTCGGTGAGCTTAGACAGGCTACCGGCGCGTAAATAAAACTCGTAGTGATCGTTGGTAGCGAATGGAAAACCAGCAGGGCCAATAGTAGTAGGTACAGGACGAGGCTTACCAAATCCGCTGTAGAAAGCAAAAGCATCCATCATCATAAAAGCGCCATTGTGGTGAAAATCGTCGCCGATGAACCAATCGGTAACGGGTGCTTGCGGACTAACCGCTTTAAGCGCAGGATGCTTACTAAGTGCAGCCATGGTAG
>JBIIAP010000338.1:0-2560 GCA_044239855.1 Sediminibacterium sp.
AATACTATAATGTGTTATAAATATTTGTATGATTCTTAATTTTAAAGTTTTAATTGTATGATAATCAATTAAAAAGCCCTTCTTAAACAAGAAGGGCTTTTTAATATATAAATTTAAAATATATTATA
The DNA here is from genome assembly GCA_044239855.1 of Sediminibacterium sp. GTDB lineage: Bacteria > Bacteroidota > Bacteroidia > Chitinophagales > Chitinophagaceae > Sediminibacterium. The sequence goes on from JBIIAP010000338.1 coordinate 129, forward strand.
TGCTCATCAAATAACTCTGATCCTTCGACTCCAATATTGAACTTCCCATTAAATAAGTATCAACCTGACGGGCAGATTCTCGGCCTTCACTTATTGCCCAAACAACTAATGATTGCCCTCTGCGCATATCACCGGCAGTGAATACTTTTTGTATATTGGTTTGATAAGTTTTTTCTGTGGCTTTTACGTTGCCCCTTTCATCTAATTCTACTTCCATTTGATTGATTAGTCCTTCGTGTTGTGGGTGTAAGAAGCCCATCGCTAAAAATACCAAGTCGCATGGAATTTCTCTTTCGGAGCCTTTAACTTCTTCAAAGCCGGCTGCTTTCCCATCGGCACCAATTTTCCATTCAAGGTCAACTATTAGTATTTTAACCAGTTCTCCTTTATCATTGCCTATAAATTTCTTAGTAGCAACCGCCCACTGTCTAACTGCCCCTTCTTCATGAGAGGAAGTAGTTTTTAGCAACATGGGGTATTGTGGCCATGGCATATTTTCAGTTCTTGTTTCTGGTGGCTTAGGCATTAATTCAAATTGAGTAATGCTCTTCGCACCTTGTCTGTTTGAAGTGCCTACACAATCGCTACCCGTATCACCTCCACCTATTACTACTACATGCTTATCTTTTGCAATGATTGGCGTTTCAGAAAATGTTTTATCTCCAACCCGCTTATTTTGTTGTTTCAAAAATTCCATGGCAAAATGAACTCCTTTCAACTCACGGCCTTCAATATTTAGATTTCTGGGTACGGTTGATCCACCAGCCAAAACAACTGCATTGTTTTCTCTCAGAAGATTATTGATAGAAACATCTACTCCTACATTAGCATTACATTTAAAAGTTACGCCTTCTTCTTCCATCAGTTTTATACGTCTGTCGATTACCCATTTTTCTAATTTAAAATCTGGGATACCGTATCTAAGTAGTCCACCGGGAGCATCATCTCTCTCATAAACTGTTACGGTGTGACCTGCATAATTGAGTTGCGTTGCAGCGGCTAAACCTGCGGGGCCAGAACCAATTACTGCAATTTTTTTGCCTGATTTCAGATTTGACTTTTTAGCTTTTACAAAGCCTTTATCGAAAGCGATTTCTATAATATGTTTCTCGATCTCTTCAATGGTAACCGGAGGTTGATTGATGCCTAAAACGCATGCACTTTCACAAGGAGCCGGGCAAATTCTTCCGGTAAATTCTGGAAAGTTATTGGTGGCTGATAATATTTCATACGCTTCTTCCCAGCTTTTTCTATACACTGCATCATTAAATTCAGGAATAATATTTCCGAGTGGGCATCCGCTGTGACAAAATGGAACGCCACAATTCATGCATCTGGCAGCTTGTTGATTTAGTTTTTGTTCGGGTAAACGTTCAACAAATTCATTGTAATCATTTATTCTTTCCTGCGGTAAACGTTTTCCGGGAAGCTCTCTGTTAAATTCTATAAATCCAGTTGGTTTGCCCATATTTGATTCATTAGTTCTTTTAAAAATGGTAATGATGTATTCATGTACATAAATTACTTTACTTCACTGCTATAGTTTTCTTTTTCTCCATTACTTTTTTGAAGTCTCTCGGATAAACCTTCACAAAATTGCTGAGTTGGTTATCGAAGTCGGCCAAAATAAATTGAGCTACTGTACTTTGGGTATAAGCAAAGTGTTTACTGATAAGTGTTTGAAGTAATTGTGCATCTTCTTCATTAATCGGATCCAGATCTACCATTTCGGGGTTACACTTATTCGCAAATTCCTTTTTGGTATCATAGATGTAAGCTATACCTCCACTCATTCCGGCGGCAAAATTTCTTCCGGTGTCTCCGAGTATGATAGCAGTTCCACCAGTCATGTACTCACAACCATGGTCGCCTACTCCTTCTACCACCACACTTGCGCCTGAATTACGAACAGCAAATCGTTCTCCTGCTTTGCCACGGATATAAGCTTCTCCTGATGTAGCACCATATAGGGCTACATTGCCAATGATACTATTAGCCTCCGCTACAAATGTTGCTTTTGAAGATGGATATACAATTAGTTTAGCACCGCTTAATCCTTTTCCAAAATAATCATTCGCGTCACCTTCTAGTTCTAACTTCAAGCCTTTGGTATTGAATGCACCAAAGCTTTGACCTGCTGTACCTGTAAACTTAAAGTGTATACTGTCTTCCGGCAATCCGGCTGCTTTATATTTCTTTGTAATTTCATTCGATACAATGGTACCAACAGTTCTATCTGTATTGATGATTGGGAAAGCCGCCGACACATTTGACTTTGTGTTGATTGCATGTTGAGCAGCTTTTAACAATTGCCAATCTAATACTTCTGCAATTCCATGATCTTGTGTTTCCAGATTATATAATCCGGTATCCTCTGCAGCCGGCTCTTTATACAGCACTTTAGATAAATCAAGGTTCTTGTATTTCCAATG
>JBIIAP010000109.1:0-8620 GCA_044239855.1 Sediminibacterium sp.
TTTGATGACTATTATTTGCTTTTCGAAAAAAATGAAACAGCGGGACAATGGCCATTAACACCTGATGGATTGATCAAATCGGCACCCGTACCCTTCTTTCATACCAATAACCGCATTGATTTAAGTAAACCACTTTTCTATGGAGATGCGATTGTTTTTAAAGATCTTCAATCGAATTGTATTTCATTAGTTACCGATAAAAGTAAACATGGTTTAAAATTCAATTACCACGATTTTCCATTTATGGGCATTTGGAGTGCAAAGCATGCCGACTTTGTTTGTATAGAGCCCTGGTGTGGTATAGCCGACAATGAAAATACTACCGGAGACCTGAAGCAAAAAGAAGGCATCAACGTATTGGTGCCGGGCGAGATAATGAGCCGTACCTGGAGTGTGGAATTGTTCTAAGCTATTTAAATAGTTGATCGGCAATTCCTTTATTTATTTCATACCCGCTATAAATTATCTCCACTCTTCCCTTCTTGCCTTTCATCTTTTCTTTAATGGCTTTATCGGCGTCATCAAACTCCATGGTTATCCCTTTAGGTAGCTTATAATCTTTCGCATTGAAACTAAAGTATACCTTGTCTGGCAATCCGTAAGTAGCATATTTGCCATAGCTCATTTCCATTTCAAATGTGCCATTTTCACGAGTGGTAGTCACCGACTTTATAATCAACAAATTGCTTTCATCGATATACAAAGTAGATAATATCACATCGTTATTATCTCCATTAGGTAATAATTTCACCATTCTGGTTTTTGTTTTAGCTACTTCTACAGTACCCGCATCAATGGCAGTAAATCCGGTAGCAGCCAATAAATTTCCCATATTAAAACTAACCCCGCCTTTTGGAAGTACAGAAATGCCCCCATTACGTTGCAACTTAAACCGGTCGGGTTTCTTAAAGAACATTTTGACAGCGCCAACCGGTGCTTTAATAAATGCCACATCTGTTTTCATTTTACCCACGGCAGTATAGTCGTTCACCAAATCTAATTTAGCTTTTACCTTTCTTACCAGTTCATTTACATCTTGCGCATTGGAATGTTGTGCAACAAATATCCATACCAATCCAACTAATACTTTTAATTTAATTCCGCTCATGTTGTTTTTTATTTTCCGAATCTCCGCCTGCTAATATTTAACTAAGTATATCTTTCTTTCTAAATAAAATAATTGCTGCACCAACAAACCCAATAATATGTGCAAATAGTATCCAGGCAGATTGAATGATTTTTTGTGGATTTTGAATGGTTCCAATAATTGCTTCATTGGCATCGTTTACTTTAAAATCAAAAAACTCTTTCCAATTATTCATGTGAGAAGTAAATAAAAAAGGTTTGATGGTATTGAACAATGGAATATTCATGGTACTTAATATAGTGCAAACTACAATCACACTCATGGTTGCAACAATAGGCCCGATAGAGTTCTCCGCAAAGAATGATAAGAAAAAACCAAGGGCTGCAACAGTAACCATAGCTAGGGCTGCAAAACAAAATGCACCGGCATATCTCCAAAAAACATCCGACTCCTTTACAATCACTACATAGCTACTCTTCATTAAAAACAAATCATCGGTGCCGAAAATAAGCATGCTGAATAATAAACCCATTATAGCAATCCATATAAGCAGCAACAAAGTGTATACTACCGAAGCTAAAAATTTAGCAAGCATTATTGCAGTTCTCGATTGAGGTTTAGTTAATAACAATCTCAGCGTGCCCATATTGGCTTCCCCCGAAATCATATCTGCAGCAATTAAGGCAATTAATAAAGGAACATGCACCAATAAAAGTTGCAGTATAACATAACAAATAAAATATCCATTTAAGATGTTCCCGTCCACTGAAAAAGAAGTAGCAAAATCTGCCATAACAAATTCAGTGTATTCTTTACCATCTACTTTTAACCCTAATTGAATAACACCAATTAGGGCAGTAATTGCAGCAAAAGCCAGATAAGTTCTGGGACGCTTAAATATTTTATACAACTCAATTTGTAAATGTGTCCACATATTGTTTTCCTGCTGTTATTTGTAAGAAATAATCTTCTAAACTATTTCTTGGCTGAAGCGATAACAATTCAATTCCCAGTTGTACCAGATCAATATTTAGTTGAGGGATTTGTTCTTGTGATAATTGAAAAATCAGTAAACCATCGCGCATTGGTTTAAGGTTGTTAGCCCAGGTTGATTGGCTCAATTTTTCTAGCGCTGCTGGATTATTGGTAGTATTAACCTGTAGGATGGTTTGAGTGTTATCGAATAATGCTGCGGCACTGTCCTCTACCAGTTTTGTACCCTTGTCGATGATTAATATACGTGTAGCAATTTGTTCAATTTCATTTAATAAATGAGAAGAAACAATGATGGTTTTCTTTTGTTCTCTACTCAAATGTAAAATAAGATTTCTGATATCTGCTATACCCTGTGGATCGAGGCCATTGGTAGGCTCATCTAATACAATTAATGGCGGATTGTGAACCAACGCAATGGCAATGCCCAATCGTTGTTTCATACCTTGTGAAAAGGTTTTAACGGCATCATTTGCGCGATTTGCCAACCCTACCATTTCTAATTGATTCATTAAAAGTGCGTGGCTGGGTTTTATACCACTCAGCTTAGCAAAAAGTTTAAGATTTTCGTAGGCAGAAAGATATTTATATACATCCGGCTTTTCTATCACTGCCCCAACTTGCCTAAGAATCTCTTTACGATGTGTTTTTAAGGAGTAACCAAATAATTCAATATCTCCTTCAGAAGGGGTAATAAGCGTTAGCAACATCCGAATGGTAGTGCTTTTTCCCGCTCCATTTTGACCTAAAAAACCATATACATTTCCTGGCTGAACAGAAAACGACAAGTCATTCACTGCAGTGAGTGAACCAAAGTGCTTAGTAAGATGGGAAACTTTTACAATGTGCTGCATCAATCTATAGTAACAAAAATTTATGCAAGAAGTTCAAATAACCCAACAGATATTGCTATATTTTTAAATAACCTTGCAATGCTACAATGTACGCTTCAAATGCGGCAATTCCTTTAGCAGTAATTTTACAGGTAGTTTGCGGGTAATTGTCTTTAAACTGTTTCATCACATCAATATACCCAGCTTCTTTTAGTTTTTGCACCTGTACACTTAAATTGCCTGCAGTAGCATTTGTTTTCTCTTTAATAAAAGAAAAATCGGCTTCCTTTACACTAATAAGTATACTCATTATTGCAAGCCTTAGTTGAGAATGTAATATTGGGTCTAAATCTTTAAACATTTAATTTGGTTTGAGCAAGGTACTTTTTTCTTAAGATAATACCAGGTATAAACCAACAAAAAATAGCGGCAATTGCACCAAAGAGCATATCATATTTACTTACAGTATATAAAGAAGCTATAAAAAGACCGTAGGTAATAAATGCACCATACTTCATCGGTTTAAATTGCGTCACCATAGCTGTAACCATTGTTGGGAATGCATAGAGCAATATATATATTGAATAAAAACTAGGGGCAAAAGGTGTAATTGGTTCACTTGGCCGGCCATCTGTATAATGCTTTAACAGCACCCATCCTTCATCTGAAATAAACTTAAGTGTTACATTTGGAACAATATTTTGGTAAATTGACAAAGCAAAAATGCTGATGCCATATACGAGCCAAACAGCATTCACTAAGTCATTATTATAATGTTTTATCTTCAATGTTTTTCTTTGCTTGATTGAGATAAAAACTTGAGGAATAATTGCAACAATCACAATCCACCAAATATTAAAACTTAATTGAAAATTGTATTCCAATTGTAAATAATTTACTAATGAAGCAATACTCACCACTGAGCCCCAAAGCAAAGAACCAATACCTGTTTCATGGTAGCTTCCTTTTGCTTTTTCAATCATTTCAGTTATTAACTTTAAACTTTCTTGCTCAGTTAAGGCTTGGTCATTCATCATATAATATTAATTTAAGAAAATATACACTGCGCATAATTCAGCAATTATTACGGCGTGTTCTCCCGCACAATAATAATTTCTACTGATTAGAATAAATATACACATGCTTTAGTAAAGTTAAGCTTATGCTAATTATAGGCAAGCAGCCAATGCTCTTTCTGTTTCCGCTTTACCCCAGCTTGGGTGAAGTGCAGACGCGGGTTTATTTACACTAAACAGACTGATTGCTTTTTCAAATATTTTTTTGGCCACTACTTTCCCACCGCCAAAAGTTTCGGGTACATTTAACAGATATTGACCTTCCAAAAAATAGGGTCTGGGATTAGTAGGGTCTAACATTTTTGCTTTTGCAAGGGCTTCCGATGCCTGCGCACCAAAAGCTTGCCATCTATTTCTGGGATCTACTGTTAATTGTAATACAGCTACTTGTTGCTTTAGACAATAAATTTCTGAGTTCTCTTTTTCGATGGCTTCTGCCTTTGTTATAAGTGTATTAATTTTTTCTGCTGCTTTATCCTTATCTGTTGCAGTACTCATCCATGCAGCTAAAATATAATTATTTGCGGCATAATAATAGGGCAACCACTGGGTTTTCTCAGCATCGCCAATTCTTTCGAAATAAGCAGCCAGCGTATTTGCTTCTTCAGCTTTTTTTATTGCTTTCGTGTTGTTTAATCCATTTTGCATGGCGATTTCATATTTCGTTTGTGCAATTAACGTTACTGTAGATAAGAGTGCAGCAATGAATAGTATTCTTTTCATAAAATTGATTAAATGGTTTATTAATTAAAATGCATGGTTTTTTTTATAAATTACTATTGATGTTTTGTTGAGATCGATCTACTCCCCAACTCAGAAAAATTCCAAGAAAAAAACTTCTTGCAGCAGGAGGACTTACCTCGGTAAAAATTAATTTTCCATCGGCATCCCGTAACCTATTGCTATAATTATACCCAAAAACCTGGTGTTCATTAAATACATTATTCATACCAAGCACTACTACACTATTGGCTTTCCCAATTTTTGGCAGCCAATTCAAACTAAAGTTATTGGTACTATATGCAATTGTTCGATCGGAAAGAAATTCGTTAGCCGTTTTATTAGGATTATAATATGGACGTCCACTACTAAAATTCCAACTCCAGTTCACCCCAAATAATTGTTTTACCCAAAATTTTTTCATCACAATGCTGCCATTGTGTGTTGCAGCAAAAGTAGGCTGTGCCATTATAGGATATTCGTTGTACAATCTTTTGGTGTCTAAATAAGAATAGCTAATCCAATAATCAAAGTTTTTTATCGTCTTTTTATCTCTCCAAAATATTTCTATTCCTTTTGCATATCCGCTACCTTCATTATTAACCAAAACGGGTATTGTTGCAGTAGTTTTTAATAAGCTAACATATTTTTTATAAAACAACTGTGTTCTAAAAGTATACTCGCTATTTATCTGCTGGTAAGTAAGTATATAATGATCGGCACGTAAAAAATCTGCTGAAGTATTACCCGATATATATTTCCTTTCGGGTGTTTGATAAAAAATACCATAATCTGCTGTTAACTGGCTGTTCTGCTTTATTTTAAATGAAAGTGCTGCACGCGGTGCAATATTCATTTTATGCAGTAGTTCACTGTGTTCGGCCCGTATTCCCGGACGAAAAGCCAAATCATTGGTAATGTAAAGATCAGCTTCGGCAAATGCAGCTTTATACCAATCGCTTACCTTTCCTGAATACTTTCCCGCAAAAGATGCATACCTACTACTATCGGTATTATGCCAAATTTCTGTCCCAAAACGAATGGCATTTAGCGTACCTATTTTTTTATCGATCACTACCCTTCCTTGTACCATCCATTGTTGAGCAAGTAACTTAAAAGAGGCCTGATCGATGGAGGGAATGCCGGTAATAGTTACTGGTTTAAAATCGGCTTGCTGAACTTCTGTTGTTATGGCATCTTTATTATAGCTGATACTCGCCGCTGTATTCAATTTCCAACCGTTTCCTAAAAATTGCTTGAAATGGATATTGGTAAACAAATTTTGGTTACTAAGGTTAAAAGCATTTAATAAACCTACGCTGTCTAAAGAAACAGTTCGCAAACCAAGAGAACCCGTATTATAATATGCATAAATTTTAAATACCCCGTTTTTTTTGGTTTTGAATCTAAAGTTGGCATCAACAGTATGAAAATCGGGGGCTTTAAAAAAATCGGGGGCTTGTTTTACTAATTGCTGATACAACGTAAGATTAGCCCAATTATAACTCAATCCGTAACTGTATTTTTTATTAGATGCTACTTGTTGCAAACCTAAAGATGCAAAAATAGGCGACAACCCTACTTGAATTTCCGACTTTTCTGGAATGTCAATACTTTCTAAATTTAAAACGCTACTCAATGCCTGACCATATACTGCCGAATAACCTCCACTGCTGAATACAGTTCCATTAAATAGAAAAGCAGAAAAGCGACCTCTTTGAGCAATACCGGGTACCGCACTGTAAAAAAAATTATTCACTACCGTCCCATCAATGATAATCTTAGATTCTTCGGCAGAGCCGCCTCTAATGAATAAGCCTTCTTGTTCTCCAATTTTTTGTGCACCCGGCAAAGTTTGTATAGTAGCAGATATATCGGCGTTGGCACCCGCAGTTGTAACAATATCAAGCGCTTTTAAAACAGTTCCTTTCTTTTTATCACTCGCCTCATACGATCCGGCGGTAATAATTACCGCTGTAAGTTCATTAATAACTTCGTTTAAAATAAAATTCACTTGAATAGTATCCTTTAATAAATTAACGGGAATGTCAACAGTTTTGTGCCCCGTATTACTCGCAATTACTATAAAGTTTCCTTTTTCGGTGGTATAAAAAATATATTTACCCGTTGAATCGGTAGTAGTTCCGTCATAAGTATCTTTCAAAATTATATTAGCCCCCACTAAAATTCTTCCTTTTTGGTCTTTCACACTACCCATTATTGTTACTTGACACTTTACATAGCCAGCCATTAAAAGCGAAAGGAAGATTAAGAGTACTTTCATGTATCAGCTTTTTACTTTTGAATTTTCCAATAAACATTTCGGTTGGTATGCAAACCTTGTTTTTGACTAATTGAATGTGTTACTATAAAGCAAACATAAACTAGTTTATTTTATAAACCAAAATATTAAGCAACATTTAACTACAACTAGCACGCATTTTAGGTCGCTTCAGTAAGCGTAGTTATTCATAAAAAAACGTGCTATGCCAAAACAACCAGACATGCACGTTTTAAATTGAAAATATTTTTTATTGACAAGCTGCTAAAGCTTTTACAGCCTGTTCTTTGCCCCAATTAGGATGAAATGGTGATAAGGGTTCAAAGGAATCAAAAAGCCATACAGCCTTTTGTAAAGACTTTTTAGCAAGTTCTTTTCCACCGCCAATACTTTCAGGCAAACTCATAAGATAAACCCCTTCCAGCAAATAAGGGCGAGGGTTAGAAGGATCGGTGGTTTTTGCGTTGGCAATGGCTTCTGCTGCAGTTTCCCCATAGCTTTGCCATCTGATCATAGGGTTCACCGTTATTTGCATGGTGGTAACTATCTGTTTTAAACAGTATAACTCAGAATTATCCGCTTCCATGGAATCCGCTTTAGCAATTAAAGCATTTATTACCTCCGCTGCTTTATCTTTATTTGGTTTGGTAATCATTTTGGTAGCCAAAATGGTAGCATGAGCTGCATAATAATAAGGCAGCCATTTGTCTTTTAATGTATCGCCTAATGCTTCAAAAAATGTGGCAGCAGCTTGCATCTCCTCTACTGTTGCAGCCTCTTTATATTGCGCCAGGCCTTTGATCATTCCTTCTTCAAACGCTGTTTGACCGTTTACAGCTCCCAAGAATAACATAGTTAAAGATAAAAATATGCTTTTCATTTATTTATTAATATTGGATTTATTAGTAGGATATTAAACGTTGGATTAAGAGATTTTATTTTAAATTATAAGGTTACAAATTAAATTAAAATTAAAAAAAATCCCGTAACAAATATATCAGTTACGGGATTTAATATTTAAAAAAAATAGCAATTATTTATACTGAGGCACTAATCCTGCAGCTAAATCAGTCATTCTTTTAAGACCATCGTCTGTTAAATTACCTTTCTTAAATTCTGCTAATACATCAGGTAATTTGTTCTCCATTTCCATTAAGAAATGTGCTTCAAATTCTTTAACCTTTCTTACAGCTACTTCACGCAATAAACCTTGCGTTCCCAAGTATATAATCGCTACTTGTTTCTCCACAGAGAATGGTGTGTATTGTGCTTGCTTAAGAATTTCTACGTTTCTGGCACCTTTGTCGATTACAGACTTAGTTGCAGCATCCAGGTCGCCACCAAATTTAGAAAACGCTTCTAACTCACGGTATAAAGCCTGATCTAATTTTAAAGTACCTGCCACTTTCTTCATGGATTTAATCTGTGCATTACCACCCACACGGCTTACAGAGATACCCACGTTAATTGCAGGACGTATACCGGCATTAAATAAGTTACCTTCTAAGAAAATTTGTCCGTCGGTGATTGAAATTACGTTGGTAGGAATGTATGCAGATACGTCACCCGCTTGAGTTTCAATAATTGGCAATGCAGTTAAAGAACCACCACCTTTTACTAAATGCTTAAT
>JBIIAP010000110.1:0-8613 GCA_044239855.1 Sediminibacterium sp.
AAAGTCTCTAATTGCACAAGAACTGTTAACCCCTGAAAAACTTTGGGAAATTGGCAGAGTAAGTGCTTTGGGAATTAGTAATGACAAAACCAAAGTAATATATAGCGTTGCGATACCAGATATACAGAATAATACCAGTAAACGAAAAAAATATGCAATTTCAATTAATGGTGGCAATCCTGAAGAAATAACAAGTACGGCTTCTCTCCTATTAAATGATCGCATATCACCGGACGGCAAATACGTAATAAGTAGTGAAGAAGTAAAAATAAAAAATGTTACCGGATCAGATAATTATAAAGATCTGCCCCGATCAAATGCATATATCTACCACACACTTAATTACCGACACTGGGACACATGGGAAGATGGGAAATTTGGTCACGTTTTTATTGCTCCATTAATTAATGGTACTCCAGGACAGGCTAAAGATATTATGCCAAATGAGCCTTATGACTGTCCACAGAAACCTTCTGGTGGTGAGGAAGACTTTATTTGGAGTAATGACAGCAAGAAAATATTATACGTTGCTAAGAAAAGTTATGGCACTGATTATGCCATTAGTACCAACACCGATATTTACGAATATAACATCGAATCTGGCACTACTAAAAATTTAACAACAGAAAACAAGGGCTATGACCTAGCACCACAATTCAGTAAAAATGGTGAATTAGCTTACTTACAGATGAAGCGAGATGGTTATGAGGCTGATAAACAAGATATTATTGTTTATGCAAAAGGAATGATGAAAGTAAATTTAACCGGAAACAGAGATGACATTCATGTAGAAGGTTTTAAATGGAGTGATGACGGTCAATTCATATTCTTTTGGGCACCGATAAATGGTACACTACAATTATTCAAAGTAAAGAATACCGGTTTGACAAAAATGTTGCCCTATGTAGAACAAATTACAAAGGGCGATTTTGACATAAATGGAATAGTTGGCCAAATTGGAAACACTTTAATTGTGTCCAGAACAGACATGAATCATGCTGCTGAGCTATACAAAGTCGATTTAAATTCAGGATCAATGCAACAGCTTACGCATGTAAATGAAGCTTTTTATAATAAGCTTTCTTTTTGTAAAACTGAAAGGAGATTTATTACTACTACCGACAATCAACAAATGCTAACTTGGGTAATTTATCCGCCAAATTTCGATCCAACTAAAAAATATCCCACCCTATTGTATTGTCAGGGTGGTCCTCAAAGTCCACTTACCCAATTTTATTCATTCCGTTGGAATTTTCAATTAATGGCTTCTGCAGGTTACATAGTGGTAGCTCCAAATAGAAGGGGTATGCCTGGCCACGGAACTAAATGGAATGAACAAATCAGCAAGGATCATGGTGGTCTGGTAATGAATGATTATTTAGCTGCAATAGATGCTTTAAGCAAAGAATCATTTGTTGACAAAAATAAATTAGGATGTGTTGGTGCAAGCTATGGTGGATATTCAGTTTTTTACTTAGCTGGGATTCATAATAATCGTTTTAAAACCTTTATTGCACACGATGGTATTTTTGACACTAAAAGCATGTATGGTACTACCGAAGAAATGTGGTTTGTAAACTGGGATTATGGTGGACCTTATTGGGACAAAAAAAATACACTTGCTCAAAAAACATACAATCAATTCAACCCAAGCAATTTAGTCGATAAGTGGAATGCACCCATTATGATTGTTCAGGGGGGGAAAGATTACAGAGTTCCTATTGAACAAGGATTACAGGCATTTCAGGCAGCGCAACTAAAAGGAATAAAAAGTAAATTACTCTATTTGCCAGATGAGAATCATTGGGTTGTTTCGCCACAAAATTCTTTAGTGTGGCAACGTGAATTTTATAAATGGTTAGGAGAAACCATGCAATAAATTGTATTGGGCGACTATATTGACAGATCAAGCGCTATTGTTAATATAATTACACTTTGATGTAGAGATACTTACTAAAATAATTGGTATCTCTACATTTTTTTATCCAAGTATTTTCTTTCCCCAAACAATAAACTTCCAATTCTTACCATAGTACTTCCACAATCAATAGCTAATAAATAATCACCACTCATACCCATAGAAAGAATATTAGGGTTATCTGCATTAGACAATGACCATGATTTTATTGATTGATGTAATTGTTGAAGGTATTGGAATTCTGTTTTTACAATTTGCGAATTATCAGTGAAAGAAGCCATCCCCATTAAACCACAAATTCGGATATTATTTAGCGTCGGGAGTTGCTGTTTTATCAATTCCAATTCATTTTCATCTAAACCAAATTTGCTTTCCTCTTTGGCTATATAAACTTGTAATAAACAATTAATAATTCTATTGTTTTTAATAGCTTGTTTATTGATTTCCTGTAATAACTTTAAACTATCTACGCCATGAATTAAATAAACAAACGGTGCTATGTATTTAACTTTATTACTTTGTAAATGCCCAATGAAATGCCAGTTGATGTCCTTTGGTAAAACAGCTTCTTTATCCACCAATTCCTGGACGTAGTTTTCTCCAAAATCTCTTTGACCTAATAAATACAATTCATTGATATCCTCCATTGGCTTAGTTTTACTAACTGCTACCAATGTTACATTTCGAGCTGTAAGTTCAGTATAAATTTTTCTGAAATTTTGAATATTTACAGGCATATTGGGTGTACTTATTAAAATGTTAATTCGTATTTCTTTTGTTCTAGCAAATTTTCAAGAATGAGTACATAATTATATGCCGGACAAAAATAATAGAATTTACCCAAACCAATTGCACCGGCAGTTTTCTTCAACTCATTGGGCAACATAGATGCCATATTTGCTATAAAAAAAGAAAAATCCTCATCTTCAATTCTATTGATTAACTCACTATTATTTTTAACAGTTATGACTTCAGATGGCTGAACACCCCATCTCATTAAACTAGTCTGTAATAAAACTTTTTCCAAGAAATTATTTGTGTTTAATAATTTACTCTTAGTGAAACTAATTAAACTATCCTTATACATATCTAATTCAGGTATCGGTTTCAACGACATCAACCTACTGATATGATACAAAATAATTGTAGTTGAACTATAATGTGGAGAAACATAATCCGCATCATTAATATAATTTTTCTCCTCTATCACTTTTTGAATGAAAAACAAACTTGCTGAATCTGCTTTTGTCCATGGCAAATTGTAATGCTGAACAAAATACAAGATGTTAGTTAATACAGACACGTCAAAATCAACCGGCATTTTCTTGCCAAACCAAGTTGAATAAGCAGGGATATTTCGATATCCCTTAAATGTATTTTTTACCTTTTTTTTGCTATTGTTTGTAAACTGTTGCATTAACTCATGCACTTGTTTAGCAATTGAATCCTGCACATCCATTGCAAGTAAGATTATTACAGTATCATCTAAATCGTCCGGGAGAGCTTGTTTTTTATTAAACAAATTTAGCCACCCACTGTTTGGGAAAATACGGGGTGTATCGGTAGGCCAAAAATTATAGGTGTTTCTACCTTTTTGGTTTTTAAATTTTATTGCGGGCTCATTGCCACTTGCAATTATTTGTTCTGCAATACTTTGCTGATAAGGAGTTAAATACGTACGCATCTTTTGTAAAGTGAACGATATTAACCCTGTAAAAAAAATATTGATGTCTGCTTTTGATCTATTTTTATTTAATGCATATAATCTATATGAAGGGAATATGCCTCTTGGAAAAACGGCAGACTCTTTATTCTGCAAATTGGCGATTCTCGTAAGTAATTGAAGAGAAACAATAGTATCATTGGCTTTACAATTGTTAAGTAATACAAACAAACAAATTAATAAACCCCATTTAACCATTCTCATTCAACCTATTTTAAAATACTTCTACTAATAACAATCCTTTGCACCTCACTGGTACCTTCATAAATCTGCGTAATTTTTGCATCACGCATTAACCTTTCTACATGATATTCTTTTACAAAGCCATATCCACCATGAATCTGAACAGCTTCTGTAGTTACCCACATAGCTGTTTCACTTGCAAACACTTTAGCCATTGAAGAACTTAGGGTATAATCAATATGATTGTCTTTCTCCCAGGCTGCTTTCAAGCACAAAAGCCTGGCCGCTTCAATTCTGGTAGCCATATCCGCCAGTTTGAATTGAATTGCCTGGTGGTGCATAATTTCCTTCCCAAAAGCCTTCCTTTGCTTGCTGTATGCAAGGGCTAACTCATAAGCGCCACTTGCAATACCCAATGCTTGTGATGCTATACCAATTCTCCCCCCAGCCAATGTTTTCATTGCAAAGGTAAATCCAAAACCATCATCACCAATTCTATTTTCTTTAGGCACTTTTACATCGTTAAATAAAATCGTATGGGTATCACTTCCCCTAATTCCCAGTTTATTTTCTTTTGCGGCAACAGTAATACCCGGGGTATTTTTATCTACAATAAATGCATTAATACCTTTACTACCTTTAGATGGATCTGTTTGAGCTATTACCAGATAAACAGAAGCTGAAGAACCGTTTGTTATCCAGTTTTTAGTCCCGTTAATTAAATAATAATCACCTTTATCTTCAGCAGTTGTTTGTTGACTGGTTGCATCGCTCCCGGCTTCTGGTTCGCTTAACAAAAAGGCTCCTATATATAATTGACCATCTTTTTCCCCGCGTGCTAATGTGGTAAGGTATTGCTCTTTTTGCTTTTCGGTACCAAACGTTTCTATCCCCCAACAAACTAAACTATTGTTGACACTCATACTTACACTGGTACTTGCATCCACCTTACTTATTTCTTCCATCGCCAATACATAACTAATAGTATCCATACCAGCGCCGCCATATTTAGGATTAACCATCATACCCATAAATCCTAAAACACCAAGCTTTGCAACTTGTTCCTCGGGAAATTTTTGTAGCTCATCCCGTTCTATAACTCCTGGTAAACATTCATTTTTTGCAAAATCTCTTGCAGCTTTTTGAATCATCAAATGCTCCTCTGTCAACTGAAAGTTCATATTAATAATTTTGTATTGCAAATATATGCTAACAGTTGTTAGGATTAAAAAAAATCCTTTTAGTTTATGATAATTTCATCCGCAAAAATCCATGCTCCCGTACCAGCTGCATGATGCCAATATGGTGGAGATGACATATTATTTCCAATAACTCTAATATATCGTGCTTTTAAATTTGATGGATTTATAGTAAAGTTTTGAATATCATTAATTTTACTTTCTTTAATTAGTGGAAATTTATTAACGATGGTTGCTACTTTTTCAAAATGCTGACCATCTTCCGAAATTTCAAATTCCACAGACGTAGGGAAAAATACTACGTGATTGGATACTTGTAGAAACGAAACAGATATAGTATTAAAGTTTTTAATTTCACCTAAATCTAATGTTGCATCTAAATTACTCAAAAAGCCTAACCAATTGGCATAAAAACTCCATCCACCATATACACCATCAGTTAATGCCAATGGGTTTTCATGAGCATATTTTACCGGTTTATTTTTCAATACCACATTAGCCCCCTTTGCTAAATTAATTTTAGCAGCCTTTTGTAAAAGTTTTCTGTATGATTGGATATAATCTGTAAAAAGCAAACCCATTTCATTCATTATGACTACTTTTTGATGCCTTGCAGAAGCCTCAAATCTGTTCATTAAGACCAATATTGAAGCAGTATCAGCCAGTGAATAGGAAGTTTTATTTAATCTGTAAAATTCTAACGTTGCGAAATCTAAACCAATTCTTGCATTATTAATTCGTGTCTTTAATATTTCATTATTGTTGACTTTTTTATATGCCTCATCAAACAATGTATTGTATTTTTTAATACGTTCCTCACTCATCCAGGAGTCAAATCCTTGTGCAGGGTCTCCATATAAAAACAGAAAAAAATTAGGGTATGATTTTATTGCTTTATGTAATTCATCTACATATTGACGAATTTCCGTTCCTGCTATCCCATAATATTCGTAGGTAAATTCTTCCAATAATTTTTCATAAGACAAAGTAGGATCCCATAAAAGCTTCGACATCAACCAGCAGCGTAATTCATATAAATCACTTACGTTATGACTATGCTGTTCAAAAATCCAATTGGTGTTATTTTCAACAAATAATTCAATATTGGGTTTTATGGTTTCTAAATTAGGGAAGGGTGCCAAAAAATTAGTAAACTGTGTTGTATAATCCCATATTTGTATTGTAGCTCCAATAGCACCCCACTCTTTTAAATCGTTTTTAAAATCTTTTGATTTCTCCGCTATCGGTGCGCTTCTATCGCATTCTATTGAACATAAAGTGACCAACACATTTTTTTCCGGACGAATATTTTTAGGAGCTTTTCTGGTATATTGATATGCTAAAGTAGAAATAACTTTATCAGGAAATGCTTTGGCAATATTATTTACAAGTAAAAGCATGGAAGCAGCAGGAGTCCCTTCTTTTTCATCAACTGCTGAACAACGAAAACAGGTACAATATTGCGTATTATCATTTTGACTTACAGAAACTACATTAGAAGTAGGGTTCCTCTTAAAGATTGCAGCAACAGAATCTTTAATCATTTGAATAACGGTATCATTACTTAAACACAACTGAGTAGGTAGTCTGTTATTTTTAACCAAAGCGTAAAACTCAGGATTAGATTGATAATACTTTTTCTCCGGTACAAAGTGATTAAAAGTATGAACTCTGGCTTCAGGTGCAAATCCCGGAAATCCTTCTGTTGTTACTCTTCGCTTGGCTGCAAAGAGTGGATTATCATAAAAGAGTTTGGCATGTATCGTTCTAGTTTTAACTTTCGGAGTATAAAAATAATTAGGTTGAATTTCTATATTTTTAATTTCGGGTGTATGCTCAACTGTAGGTGATAGAAATTTACAGCCCAAATATTCTTCTAAAAACACATATACAGATTCAAGTGTTTTTAGCGAATTACTGCCTACAATACTTAATGAATTAGTGTTAGATAAAATACTGTAATCATACTTTTTAAATAAATTATATTCCGGAGATGAAGAGCCAATGTAAATAGATTGTCCTTTGTTTTCATTGTTAATGGTAATTGGAATATAAACGCCTGATATTTTATATATGTATTCCTTTAATTCTAAAGCAGCCTTTTGTTCAAGGCTATCAGCATGTGGAGCAATACAGATCGTAAAATTTGATTTCCCATTTTTTGTAAGTACTAATTTTTGTATTGACTGATCTGCAGTTAAAATAATTTTATCGCCTTTATTGAACTTTACACTTAAAAATCCATTATCACTACTCATGACCTTTGCACTACCAATGATCGTTTTTTTGTACAATTCAAATGGTAATTTCAATTTAGCTATCCCTCCCTGTTCTGATTCTATTGTTATTTTATTTATAATTCCCTCATTTTTTTCAGCACTAATTAAAAATGCACCTTCGGCTCTTAACTTGTTGAACGCAACATTTTTCCAACTTAATGGCACTGCAGGCATAACTTCAATAAAACCAGCATAAGATTGCAACAACATTTCTTGTAATCCAGCTGCAAATGCAAAGTTTCCCTCTAAAGTAAATGGGCTGTATTGAAATTCAGAATAACCGGATTTCGACTGATCGCCATTTAAATGAAAACTATTAGTAGAACAAAACGCTTTAGCAAATATGTCTAATGCATTAGCGGCTCCTTCCCCATCTTTAGCTCTTGCTTTTAAATTAGCCAACCAAGAATAAGAATATCCGCACCAATAAGCTGGTCCGATACTATCTAATAAATGAACAGTATTATTTATTATTTTTTTAGAATATGCCCCATCTTCCCATTTAATCAAACTTAATGGATGCACCGCCATTAAGTGAGAAAAATGACGATGAGATACATTATAAGGCAATGTAGAAGAAAAATTAAGTTCATTATTTTCAGATAAGCTAAATGTCGGAAATTGTTGTAACAAACTATCCCAATGCAAAGCTTCTTTCTTTAACCCTAATTCATTTGCCAATTCTTTAGCAGCCGAAAAATTAAATTTAATTAGCGCTAAATCGTAATTGGTGGTTTCATGAAACCATGCAGCTTGACTATTATCATTTATTTCTGGACTAGAACTAATGGGCAATTGCCGATATCCATTTTTGTTAAGAACAGTAATATTTTCAATGAATTTCGAAACATCTTTAATCCATGGGTAAGCCCTCTTTTGAAGAAAAGCGCGATCCATACTGTAACGCCATTGCAAATAATAATGATGGGAAAGCCATGCAGATACTGTAGGCGATAAGGAATATTGAATCCATCCGCCCATTTCTGTTCCATCTAAAGTAGTAACCCCTGGAACTGCCAAGCCATCCACCCCAAAATATTCTTTAGTATATCTTTTATAATTTTCTTTGTTTTGATCTAAATGATCTAAATAACTCATTCCTTCTAGTAAATGGTTTCCGCTATAAGAAGGCCAGTAACTTAATTGTGTATTTAAATCGTGATGATAGTCTCCCTTCCATGGTGGAAGTCTCCCGTTATCAGCTGTCCATATAGCCTGTAATGAAATTGGAGGTGCCCCTTTTCTTGCTGTTGAGCCAAATTTATATTGTTCTAAATACCATTGTTTTTCTATTAATAAATTGGGTACTTG
>JBIIAP010000339.1:0-2530 GCA_044239855.1 Sediminibacterium sp.
CAGATGCCAATGAAATTCCACAGGTACTAGCTAAAGCATTTTATATAGCAGGCACCGGTCGCCCGGGTCCTGTGTTGATAGATATTACCAAGAATGCGCAGATCCAAAAAATAGCGTACAAAGGCTATGAGAAGTGTACGCATATCAGAAGTTACAGACCTAAACCAATTGTAAGAAAGTCTTACGTAGAAGAGGCGGCGCAATTAATTAATGAGGCTAAGAAACCATTTGTGTTATTTGGCCAGGGTGTTATATTAGGAAAAGCAGAAAAAGAATTCAAGGCATTTATTGAGAAAGGCGGATTGCCTGCTGCCTGGACACTGTTGGGATTAAGTGCTTTACCTACTGATCATCCATTAAATGTAGGGATGTTGGGAATGCACGGAAACTATGGCCCCAATGTACTAACTAATGAGTGTGACGTTTTAATTGCAGTAGGTATGCGTTTTGACGATAGGGTTACCGGCAGATTAGATAAATATGCAAAGCAGGCTAAAGTAGTACACTTAGATATTGATCCGGCAGAGATCGATAAAAATGTAAAAGCCGAAGTGCCTGTATGGGGAGATTGCAAAGAAACTTTACCCATGCTAACCAAACTCATAGAAGAGAAAAAACATACGGAGTGGTTGGCTAAGTTTAATGAATATACCCGTGAAGAAAATGAAGTGGTTATTCAACACGAACTTCATCCTACCACAGCGGTATTAACCATGGGCGAAGTAATTGATAGCTTAAACGAATTAACCAACGGAGATGCCATTATTGTAACCGATGTAGGTCAACATCAAATGGTAGCTTGTCGTTACGCAAAGTTTAATCAATCCAAAAGCAATGTAACATCAGGTGGATTGGGCACCATGGGTTTTGCACTACCCGCAGCAATTGGTGCAAAATTTGGTGCTCCGGAAAGAACAGTAGTTGCTGTAATTGGTGATGGAGGTTTTCAAATGACACTGCAAGAGTTAGGTACCATTATGCAAACCGGTTTAGATGTTAAGATCTTAATTCTGAATAATCAATTCTTAGGAATGGTTCGTCAGTGGCAACAATTATTTAATGATAAACGATATTCGTTTGTAGACATACAAAGTCCGGATTATGTTCAGTTAGTAAAAGCATATGGCATCGAAGGAAATAGAATCAATGAACGATCAGCCATTCAATCTGCATTAGCAACCATGTTAAATCATAAAGGTTCTTACTTGTTGGAAGTAATGGTAGGCAAAGAAAACAATGTATTCCCAATGGTACCGCAAGGTTGCAGTGTATCAGAAATCAGATTAAAATAGCAGAAAAATGAAATCAGAATATACCATCACCGTTTATACCGAAAATCAGGTAGGTCTGTTAAACCGAATTGCCATTATTTTCTCTCGCAGAAAAATAAATGTAGAAAGCCTTAATGTATCACCATCAGAAGCAGAAGGCATTCATCGTTTTACCATTGTAATCAATGAAACAGAAGAAGTGGTAAGAAAACTTTGTCGTCAGATAGAACGTCAGGTAGAAGTATTGAAAGCGTATTACAATACCAATGAAGAAATTATTTGGCAGGAAATGGCATTGTATAAAGTACCAACGGATGAAGTAGCGGAGAAAATGAAAGTAGAAAGATTGTTGCGTGAGTATGGCGCAAGAGCGGTGGTGATCAGAAAAGATTATACCATTTTTGAAACTACGGGGCAAAGAGAAGAAACAGACAAGTTGGTAAAAGTATTAGAACCTTTTGGATTGATAGAGTTTGTTAGAAGTGCAAGAGTAGCAATTATTAAGGCAAGCAAAGGGTTTCACGAGAAGTTGAAAGAGTTTGAAGAGGAACAGCCCGCAACGGAATTGGCAGAAAACGAATTCTTAGATAAAGGACAAGGTGTAT
Source organism: Sediminibacterium sp. (assembly GCA_044239855.1). Lineage (GTDB taxonomy): Bacteria > Bacteroidota > Bacteroidia > Chitinophagales > Chitinophagaceae > Sediminibacterium. Next base: position 1,877 of record JBIIAP010000339.1, read on the forward strand.
TTACCATGTAGAGACGCCATGCTGACGTCTAAAAATTAAAAATTAAAAAGTCAAAAAAAGACCCTAACACGGTTAAATATTTATAACAAAACAAACAATCAATAAACAATGGCAAATTATTTCAACTCATTACCGCTGCGTGAACAATTGAATCAATTGGGAGTATGTGAATTTATGGATAAGTCGGCATTTGCTGATGGTGTTACTGCATTAAAAGGTAAAAAATTAGTGATAGTAGGTTGTGGAGCGCAAGGTTTAAACCAAGGCTTAAACTTACGCGATTCCGGATTAGATGTTACTTATACGCTTCGTCAGGAAGCCATCGATCAAAAAAGAGCTTCTTGGAAAAACGCTACCGACAACAACTTTACGGTGGGTACTTATGAAGCGTTAATTCCAACAGCTGATGTAGTGATTAACCTTACACCCGATAAGCAACACACGTCGGTTGTTACAGCCATTATGCCATTGATGAAAAAAGGCGCAACATTGTCTTATTCTCATGGGTTTAATATAGTGGAAGAAGGCATGCAAATTAGAAAAGACATTACGGTGATCATGGTGGCGCCTAAATGTCCGGGTACAGAAGTACGGGAAGAATACAAAAGAGGATTTGGTGTACCTACTTTAATTGCGGTACATCCGGAGAACGAT
>JBIIAP010000111.1:0-8547 GCA_044239855.1 Sediminibacterium sp.
ATGTATTGAGGTTTGCCATTAAATATCACGGTATTGTTCACCGTAGAACCAACAATTACATTCATTTCTATCACCTGTTTGCCGCTGTCGTATATGTGCAGCTTGTATTCCGGAATATTTACTACAACATAATTGCTGTCGCTTTCCTGTGGCATCCACCTGGCTCGTTCCATGTTAACCAGAATTTGTTGAATTCTTTTTTTAATAGGAACATTTAATTCTTCAATCATTTTATTTCCAACAGAACCATCTACCGAAAGTCCGTGCCTTTTCTGAAAACGCATTACTTCAGTAACCAATTTTGAATCGAACAAATTGGTAGAATCCAATGTGCTGCTCTCTTGCAAGAGATTTAATCTTTGTTTAATCAAAAATACTACCCTGCCCGTATAGCCTTTTTTGATGGGCTTTTCTACACTAGGAATGGTATCTGCCAATTCTTTTTTATCTTTTTCCAGATAAAGAATCAACTGCTTTTCTAATTCTTTGTATGCTTTATTCAGCAAAGCATACTGATCCGGATTTTCAGCTTTTTTAACAATCATAGAATCCAGTAAAGCGCTTAAGTCTATTTTTTTTCGGGGGATGAACCAACCCAATTCATCTACTTTAATATCACTGCCCTTATATACTTTGGCACTGTATTTAAAAAACTGACCGGTAAGTAATAATTCAATATTTTGAACCTGCTTTTTATCTACTGCAATATTTTTTTTCCGACTCAATAAAGAGTCAAATAATTTATTGAGTGAACGGCTGTAGATGCTGCTATCACTCATAGAACTGATGTAATTGCTTTGAAGATTATAGAAGTTATGCGCCTGTTCCGATAATCCGGCAGAATCAAACCAGGCATATTCAAAATTTCTATGCAAATAAAACGCTTTGTATTCTTCAGAAAATCCCGAAAATTCAGGATGGACGGCTATAAATTGATCAATGCTTGAACTGTCTAAAAAAAGATTATTAAAAGAGGTGAGCGTATTAATACTTAAGTCGCGCTGCACAGACAATTTATTTCCTTTAATCCACTCGCAGGCGGTTAAAAAAAAGGCGGAAATAAAAAAAAGCAGTGTTATTTTTTTTAACATAAGGTATTGTTAAGCTATCTATATTATTTATGCTGCAGTAAAACGGCTGCCACAATTCCGGCTGTTTCCGTTCTTAGTCGGGTATTACCCAAACTAACCGGTTTAAACCCAAACTGAATAGCTTCCGCAATTTCTACTGGAGTAAAATCGCCCTCCGGACCAATTAGTATCATCGATTCGTTTGATTTTGTAAACGAATCAATGCTTGCTTTCTCGCCCTCTTCACAATGTGCAACCAGTTTTAGTCCACCATAGGGTTTATTAAACAATGCGCTCAATTCAATTGGCTGGTGCAACTGTGTTTTCCAAACCTGTTTACTCTGCAGCATAGCCGATACTATTATATTTTCCCATCTTTCTGCTTTAAAATTCGTACGCTCTGTTCTTTCAGCAATTAATGGATAAATATCTGTAATGCCAATCTCTGTTGCTTTCTCCAAAAACCATTCCATTCTTGTTGCGTTTTTAACAAAAGATATGGCAATACTTGTTTGGGTAGGTGCTGGGGGGGTAACTACCTTATTAATTAAAGATACTACAGTTTGTTTTTTATCGGCTGAAATGATTGGTGCTTCATACTGTACACCTGCCCCATTGGTTAAGGCAATTGTTTCACCTACCACCATTCTCAGTACTTGCACACAGTGTTTACTCGTTTCGGCAGATAGTGTAAACGGCCCCGGCAATTCCGGCAGTTGCTGTTCATAAAAAAAAGGAACCGACATAATCATTTATATTAAAAAGGAGCAGCATCTTGTTCCAATCCCTCATCAAACTCGCCTTCATTCATTTTACTACCCTGAATAAAAAACTTAGCACCATCTTCTTTACTACTGCCACCGCCAGATGTTGGCAAATTAGGGGTGATTGGTTTCCAGCCTCCGGCAGATGGAGCACTGCTGTCACTTTCCCACTCTTCAAATTTCTGAATATCTAATTTTGCCCTCAGTTTAATGGTTTCTAACGAACCGTTTCTATGCTTGGCAATTCTCACATGCGTTTCTCCACTGGTACTCTCGCCCATTTCATTGTTCATCACCTCATAATACTCCGGACGGTATATAAACATTACCATATCGGCATCCTGCTCAATGGCTCCCGATTCTCTCAAATCGCTCAACTGAGGCATTTTACTTTCTTTTCTGGTTTCCACCGCACGACTTAACTGACTCAATGCAATGATGGGTACTTTTAATTCTTTCGCCAGGGCTTTAAGGTTACGAGAAATGTTACTGATTTCCTGCTCACGATTACCACTGCCACTGCTGCCACTCATTAGCTGCAAGTAGTCAATAACTATTAAGCCTACATGGTATTTATTTACCATTCTTCTGGCTTTGGCTCTAAACTCAAAAATGTTTAGTGCGGCAGTATCATCTATATAAATAGGTGCGGTTTCTAATTTTTTAATGCCCTTACTGTGCAGTTGCTGGTATTCATAATCTTCTAATTTACCTCTGCTGATTTTTTCCATCTTGATTTCACTCTCTGCACTTAAAATACGCTGTACCAACTGAGCAGCACTCATTTCCAGTGAAAAGAAACCCACTCCAATCGGTTTGGTTGGATGCAAGGCAGCACTTCGTGCCAGGTTCAGGGCGAAGGCTGTTTTACCCACAGCCGGACGAGCAGCCAATATAATTAAGTCGGTAGGTTGCCAGCCATACGTAACCCTATCAAGTGTTGGAAAACCACTGGGCACTCCCGAAATTTCATCGGTTTTAGTTCTTAATTCATCTATTCGGGCAATGGCTTCCACCAATACATTACCAATGTCTTCAAAGTTCTTTTTCAGGTAATTGTTGGTAATATTAAACATCTTGGTTTCACTCTCATCTAACAGGTCGAACACATCGGTGCTGTCTTCATAAGCATCGCCAATAATTTCTCCGCTGATTTTAATCAGTTCGCGCTGAATAAATTTTTGTAAAACGATACGCGCGTGGGCATCAATATTAGCGGTTGAAACAACGGAATTGGTTAGTTTGGTTACATAATAAGGGCCGCCAACTAAATCCAGTAAGTTAAGCACTTTCAACTCCTCTACCACGGTAAGTATATCGATGGGCACATTCTTTTGCTGCAACGATTGCATCGCTTTAAAGATGTGCTGATTGGCATCAAAATAAAAACACTCCGGTTTAATGATTTCCGAAACGGTATCAAAAGCACTTTTCTCCAGCATCAGGGCTCCCAGGATGGCTTCTTCCAGTTCTTTGGCCTGTGGAGGTACTTTTCCATACACCATGGTACTTAAATCTACGGAAGGTTTCCTTCTTTTTCGGTCGTTATTGATGTTCGTTAGTGCCATTTGTTTGGTGTAACCTATTTTAATGTGCTCAGTAAATATTATTTAGCAGCCGATTCATTTTCATAATAAATCAGCCATTGTTTATTCATGGGGGGTGCGAATATAAACCCAACTAATCGGAGGCTAAAATTTTTTATTCATCTATTTTATTCCACAAGTAATTCAGCGGTTATTCACATCAATTATTACTGTATTCACAGTTAAAAAACAGTTATCCCCCAATTTTAAAAGTTTTACGCTTTTTTTTATTGAAATTAACAATTGTGTGTGCAGAAAGAATTTTCTTAAAAATACAGCTTATTTCAGCGGAAATGATTACCTCCATCAAAATAGTTCGTCGACAAAAAAAATACCCTTACTTAGTTTAAACCGTCGTCATTTTTATTTCCCTCCGGCTTAATACCTTATTTTTGCCTCTTTACAAAGCAGCTTTAATATGACTATCAGTTACAATTGGTTAAGTGAGTATTTACCGGAAACTTTAGAACCCGCAGCATTATCGCATATTCTTACTTCTATTGGGTTAGAAGTAGAGAGTTTAGAGCAATATGAAAAAATTAAAGGTGGATTGGCCGGCCTGGTAATTGGTGAGGTATTGGAATGTAACCCACATCCTAATGCAGATAAGTTAAAACTTACCCTGGTTAATACCGGTGGCGAAACGCCGTTAAAAATCGTTTGTGGAGCACCCAATGTTGCTAAAGGTCAAAAAGTAGTGGTTGCCCCCGTTGGCACTACCATCTATCCCTTAACCGGCGACCCACTTACCATGAAACTGGCCAAAATCAGAGGAGAAGAAAGTCAGGGTATGATTTGTGCTGAAGACGAAATTGGCATTGGCCATAGTCATGATGGTATCATCATTTTAGCTGACACAGCCATTCCTGGCACACCGGCAGCTAAACTGTTTAATCCATACTCAGATTGGATTTACGAAATTGGACTTACCCCTAACCGCATGGATGCCATGAGCCATTTGGGTGTTGCCAGAGATGTGTGTGCTTATTTAACCCATCATCAAAGAGAATCAAAAGTAAGGTCTCCTTTTAACCATAATTTTAAACCGGCTAACAACAGCTTGCCCATTAAGGTAACGGTTGAAAATACAGAAGCTTGTCCACGTTATGCAGGCCTAACGATCAGCGGAGTAACTGTTAAACCTTCCCCCGAATGGTTAGTCAATAAGTTAACCGCCATCGGTCAGCGAAGCATTAATAATATTGTAGATATTACCAACTTTATCTTGCACGAAACAGGCCAGCCACTGCATGCATTTGATGTAGCAGCTATTACCGGCAATGAAATTATAGTAAAAAATGTGTCCAATAATACTCCATTTATTACATTAGATGATAAAGAAAGAAAGTTGCATGCAGAAGATTTAATGATTTGCAATGCAAACGAAGGAATGTGTATTGCAGGGGTTTTTGGAGGAGCTAAAAGCGGTGTAAGTGAAACCACTACCGCTATATTTTTAGAGAGTGCTTGCTTTCAATCAACCGGTATTCGTAAAACATCTATCCGCCATGGATTAAGAACCGATGCAGCTACCCGCTTCGAAAAAGGGATCGATATTTCCAATACAGTAAATGTGTTGAAACGTGCTGCAGAATTAATAGTAGAAGTAGCGGGTGGAGAGGTTTCCAGCGATATTACCGACCACTACCCGAACCCAAAAGAAAAAACTACCGTATCGATCTCCAACCATTATCTTAAAAAATTAAGTGGTAAAAATTATCACCCCGATAAAGTAAAAAACATTTTAACTGCATTAGGCTTTGACATTTTAAAAGAAGGGGTAGACGGATTAATTGTAGAAGTACCCTACAGCAAGCCCGATATCAGCATTCCGGCCGATATAGTGGAAGAGATTTTAAGAATTGATGGATTAGACAATGTAGAAATACCTACTACCATTACCATTAGTCCGGCTATTGAACAACACAGCATTAAAGAAAATCTTCGGGAGAAAATCGCCGGATTCCTTGTAGGTAAAGGCTTTTCAGAAATCGTTACCAACTCTATTACCAACAGCAAGTATTTTGATGAAACAGTTGGTGGGTATATGGTGAAGATGATGAATAATTTAAGTGCGGAGTTAGATGTGCTACGCCCGTCTATGTTAGAAAGCGGATTAGAAACCATTGCCTACAACCTCAACAGAAGAAACAACAATCTCCAGCTGTTTGAGTTTGGCAAAACATACCGTGCTAAAGAGGAAAGTTTTTTAGAAGAAGAACATTTTTGTTTATTCGTTACCGGCAACAATCACGATCAGAGCTGGAGAGATAAAAGTACCCCGCTCGACTATTTTACTATGAAAGGTTTGGCTGTAGCCATTTTACAATGGTGCGGTTTATCGAATATACGTTTTGAAGAATCTGCCGATGAAGCCGGTGTAATAACCGTGTTGGCCGATAAACAAACGATGGGTAAACTGGTTGCGGTGAGTACGCAACAACTCCATCAGTTCGATATAAAACAACCGGTATTTATGTTGGATTTATTATTTCATTCATTAATCAATGCCATTCAGAAAAAGAACATTGTTTATAAAGAGGTAAATAAATTTCCGGCAGTACAAAGGGATTTGGCCCTGGTGGTGAATAAGCAAATAACTTATTCGGCAATTGAAAAAGCAGTTCAATCAATTAAATTGCCCAAGCTACAACAGATGCAGTTGTTTGATGTGTTTGAAAGCGACAAACTGGGTACCGACAAAAAATCGATGGCGGTAAGTTTTACTTTTTCGGATGATACCAAAACGCTTACTGATACAGAGATAGACGGAATGATGAATAAATTAATTCAATGTTTTGAAACAGCAATTCAAGCAGAAATTAGAAAATAAATGACGAATATTAACAGCAATATTGAAAGTCTGCAGAATAAATTGCAACTGTTGATCTCAAAATACAAACAGTTGCAGGAAGACAATGCAAAATTGCAAGTAACCATTGAGGCATTGGAGGCCGATCAACAAGAAAAGCGCATACATATTTTTCAATTAGAGCAAAAGTTAACAGCGGCTCAAAGTGCCATTCATCAAACAGAAAGAGAGGAAGAAGAAAAACACCTGATGCAGAAAAAAATAGACAGTTATATCAAAGAAATAGATAAATGTCTTGCTTTACTGCATGCTCAATAAAACAATATGTCTGAGTTAGTTCCCGTTAATATTGTAATTGCCGATAGAACCTATCGGGTAAAAGTCAGTCCGGTTGATGAGGAAAGCGTGTTAAAATCAGCCGCATTAGTTAATGAAAAGATTTTAGCCTTTAAAAATCAGTTTGCGGGAAAAGATTTACAAGATTATATAGCAATGGTACTGATTTGGTTTGTATCGGAACAAGCTAACCCAAATGAACATCCTATGGTATGGGAGGATTTATCCCAAAAACTGGCCGATTTAAATGATCTGGTAGATCAAATGTTGGCAGAAAAATAAGATTTTTACTGCTTTACATTTTAAGGTTTTTCTAAATCTGATATCTTCTTGCTATCTTCGTGTTTATGCTTATGTATTATTATATAATAATATATAATTTGAATTAACGGATTGTGTAACAATAAAACATTGCCCAAAACATGGATCAATCAATATTATCAATACTCATCTGCGCAGTTTCCTTAGGAATTGGAGTTGCGGCGGGGAGATTTCTTTTTTCTAAAGACACCAAGAAACAGATAGAAGACGCCGAAAATCAGGCGCAAAACATTTTAAAAGAGGCCGAATTAAGGGCTGAAACTATTAAAAAAGAAAAGCAATTAGAGGCTAAAGAGCGTTTTGTGCAGCTAAAAGCTGAGCATGAAAGAGAATTACTGGAAAAAAATCGCAAAATAGGCGATACCGAAAACCGCATCAAACAGAAAGAAGTTACCATCAATCAAAAAGAAGCGGCGGTAGAAAAGCAGGTTAAAGAAAATGAGGCTATTAAGGAGAATTTGAACCGCCAGATTGAATTGGTGAATCAAAAGCGTACTGAATTAGAAAAGCACCAGGAAGAGCATATTCGCAGACTGGAAAAAATTGCCGGTTTAAGTGCCGAAGAAGCTAAAAATCAATTGATAGAAAGCCTTAAACAAGAAGCACAAACACAGGCTTTATCCTTACAGCAAGAGATTATTGAAGACGCTAAACAAAAAGCCAATAAAGAAGCACGTAAAATTGTTATACAGTCTATACAGCGTACTGCTGCAGAGCAAACCATAGAAAATACGGTAACTGTATTTAATTTGGAGACCGATGAAATTAAGGGGCAGATAATTGGTAGAGAAGGTAGAAATATCCGTGCCATTGAAGCCGCTACCGGAGTAGATTTAATTGTAGATGACACGCCGGAAGCCATCATCCTTTCTTCATTTGACCCATTGAGAAGAGAGATTGCCCGTTTAAGCTTACAGCGTTTAGTGGCTGATGGACGTATACACCCGGCACGTATTGAGGAAGTGGTAGAAAAAACACGTCGCCAGTTAGAAGAGCAGGTAATGGAAATTGGAGAGCGTACCGTAATTGAAATGGGTATTCATGGTTTGCATAAAGAGTTGATACGTATTGTAGGTAAAATGCGTTTCAGATCATCTTATGGTCAGAACTTATTGATGCATAGCCGCGAAACAGCAAATCTTTGTGGCATTATGGCTTCTGAGTTAGGGATGAACCCTAAATTGGCTAAAAGAGCCGGTTTGCTGCACGATATTGGAAAAGTGCCGGATGAAGAAACAGAATTGAGCCATGCCCTGTTAGGCGCTAAGTTAGCAGAGAAATATGGCGAGAACCCGGCGGTAGTAAATGCCATTGGAGCTCACCACGATGAAATGGAGATGCTTTATGTAATATCCCCTATTATACAGGCCTGCGATGCCATCAGCGGAGCAAGACCTGGTGCAAGAAGGGAAATTATGCAGCAATACCTACAGCGTATTAAAGACCTGGAAAACCTGGCACTTGCCTACCAAGGGGTAGAAAAAGCTTATGCCATACAAGCCGGAAGAGAGCTAAGGGTTATTGTGGAGGCCGATAAGGTGACTGATATGGACAGTGATAAGTTAAGTTTTGAAATAGCACAAAAAATACAGACAGAAATGACCTATCCGGGTCAGATCAAAGTAACCGTAATTAGAGAAAAAAGAGCGGTAAACGTA
>JBIIAP010000112.1:0-8470 GCA_044239855.1 Sediminibacterium sp.
GGCTTGATACCCTTTAATACCCCCTAAAATTTGTTCGTGAAATGTTCCAATAGAATTATTAATTGACTTATCAATTTGCCTCAAAATCTCTGATTGAATAAGGCTCTCTTCATCAATGTCGTTGAACTTTGCATCAAAGGTCAGTTTAATGGTATCTACCTTGTTTGAGTAAAAGTTCTTTTTTGTGATATTGTTTTTTGCCTTCAAATATGACTTATGCAAGTTGCCGATACATTCCAATAAATGCTCGTCTGAGATGAAGTTTACATATTTATTTTTCATTCAACTATTACAAATTTTTAAAATGTAAAGATAGTATTAAATTTAATGCTTGATATAAGTGTAAAATTCCTGACCTTTTTATTACTTAATTAACAAACAACTTAAGTTTTTATATTTAATTCTCCCCCTCTTCAATCCCCACTCCTTTTCAACATAATCGATGTTCCCGGCCTTCTTTGCCAACCGGGTAAAGCTTCCAGGTATGATTATCGTTACCTGCTTCCAGTTTTCAGGAAGTGTCCATAAATTGTTTTCATATCCGTTTTTAGAATAGGCAATTAACTTACAAGTGGTTTAAAGAGCAATTTGGCATTTCGCCATTAGCATATATTAATCAGGAGCGTATTAAATTGGCTAAGAAATTATTAACGGAAGAGGGATGCAATATTGCCGATGTAAGTGATCGGTGTGGATTTAGTGATCCCAACTACTTTATTCGATTATTCAAAAAAGAAGCAGGGATCACTCCAAAAAATTATCAACGATGCATTAAGCACTAGTTATAGCTTGCGCATTCTTTATTTTCTTTCTCGGTATAAGCAAGATTGTATTGCTTTAATACATCTGCAGGTACACCATTCCATTGGTTGGGCGTATTACCCATGTATCCCAAATCTTTTACGCCTATTTCTGAAGTAAAGAATCCGGTAGTTACTAAATCGCGGATTTTATTAAAAAATGCAACCCCTTGTTTTACATTGGGTTTTGCCTTTTCAGGGTAAGCAATTTCATCTACAATACTTAGTTGCTGTTTGGCATCTAAATCGATGAATGCTTTTTCTGTTTTTTTCAGGCAATGCATATCCAACCAACGCAATCCACCTCGCATGGGTATTTGATGGTCGGGCATGTCTTTTACAATAAACTCTATAAACTCGGGTACTTTGGCTTCACTGGCACTTCCACTTACTGCATCTTTAGGGATAATAATATCACCTAATACCGTAATGGTTTTCATTTCATGCTCCGTAAAAAAGTTTTCCTGCTTATTCAGGTTTTCTAAATGTTTTTTCTCTTCCTGCATTCTGTCGGCAAGTGCTGCATCTGCAGAATCGGCTATGGCTTTTTTGTCGGATGATTTACAAGCTTCTACAAAAACGCCTGCACCAACGCTACCAACCAATAAGGCTTTGAGTGATTTTCTTCTATCCATAACAATTCGTTTATTAGCTCCTTTCGTTTATTAAAGAGAGGCTGTTTAAATATTTTGTTTTTTCATTTCGTCAATAATGTATTCACTGGCACGCATACTTAATGCAAGGATGGTCCAGGTAATGTTTTTATCTGCCTGAGATACAAACTGACTACCATCTACACAGAATAAGGTTTTACAATCGTGCGCCTGGCTCCATTTATTTAATGCGGATGTTTTTTTATCATTACCCATACGAACCGTACCTGCTTCGTGTATAATATTACCCGGGTTAGACAATCCATAGTTGTTAGAAGCATCATCATCTCCACCCCAAGTAATTACCGCACCCATATTGTGCATAATTTCCTTAAAGGTTTCCTTCATGTGTTTGGCTTGTTTAATTTCGTATTCCGAGTTACGGGTATTAAAACGTAAAACCGGAATACCGTATTTATCTACTACAGAAGGGTCTATTTCACAGTAATTTTTAATATCCGGAATGGCTTCCCCTCGTCCACCCATACCTACACTCGCACCATAAAAGAAACGAACATCTTCTTTTAATGAAGCGCCATAACCACCCGCTTCTTTGGTTTTACCATTTACCTGGTATTTGCCATTAAGTCCCTGCATACCCATACCAAAACCATAACCGGGCTGCGTCATACCTCCCCAATATTCAATATGGTATCCACGAGGGAAATCTAATTTTTTATTGTCTTTCCACCAAGGGGTGTACACATGCATACCCCCTACACCATCTTCATTATAGCGTTTTCTTCCAAATAATTCAGGAATCACACCGCCAATAGATGCACCGGTAGAATCGTGTAAATATTTACCTACTACATTACTTTCATTGGCCAAACCATTTGGATGACGGGTAGATTTGGAGTTGAGCAATAAACGAGCGGTTTCGCAGGTACTGGCAGCAAGAATAACTACTCTACCACTTACCTGATATTCCATCATGTCTCTTTTATTTACATAAGAAACACCCGTTGCCAAACCATCGGCATTGGTTATCACTTCACGAACCATTGCTTGTGTAATAACATCTAAATTACCTGTTTTCAACGCAGGATTTACCAATACAGAGCCGGAAGAAAAATCGCCATATACTTTACAACTTCTGTTACACTGGCCGCAATAAAAACATGCCCCACGCTCGTCATTAATAGGTTTCGTAAGAATAGATAAACGAGATGGAATTACAGGTATTCCAAGACTTGCTCCTGCTTTTTTAAACATCAGTTCATGTAAACGAGGTTTAGGAGGGGGCAAGAAAATTCCATCCGGATCATTTTCTAATCCTTCATTACTTCCAAAAACACCAATTAAACGATCAATTTTATCGTAATAGGGCTTAATGTCCTCATAGCCAATTGGCCAATCGTCTCCCAGTCCATCAATACTTTTTCTTTTGAAATCTTTAGGTCCGAATCTGAGTGAAATTCTACCCCAATGGTTTGTTCTACCACCCATCATACGTGCACGCCACCACTCAAATTTTTCACTACCGGGTGCCTGTGTGTAAGGTTCTCCCTCAATTTCCCATCCCCAATACGAGGCATCATAGTCTCCAAATGGGCGGAATTTGGTACTTGCACCTCTACGTGGTGAATCCCATGAATTTTTAAGCTGAGATGAGTTTTTTGCCGGATCAAAATCTTCACCAGCCTCAATTAAACACACTTTTAAACCAGCTTTGGACAATGTATAAGCAGCCATACCACCGCCGGCACCAGAGCCAACGATTACTGCATCGTATTTTTTAGGTTGTTTCTTAATTTGAAGATCTCCCATATAGCTATGATTTCAGAATTTATGGTTGAAAGTACATATTAAAAGCTAAAACAACAATAAAAAATCCCGTCAGTTTTTACACCAACGGGATTATATTAAAAATGACTTAATAATGAAATTGTATTAACTGCAACCCATGCTGGTTCCACAGTTTAAGCACTTGTAGCAAGTACCGCTGCGAATTGTTAAGTGACCGCAAGTGCTACATGCAGGCGCATCACTTTGCATGCCTTTTGCAGCAGCTGTTACTGAACTCATTCCGGAATCCTGACCAGCATTTGCAGCAACTTTTTCTACTTTTTGTTGCGCAACCGATGGAGCCGCCGCAGCAGGTGCAGCTGTAACTCTTATGCTGCTCAACTCAGGCTTTGTTGTAAAAACACTTTCTGCATCATCGCCAACATTTTCAATAGTAGGCTTATCTAAAACATGAACTAAATCAGTTCTATCTAAATATTCATAAGCTAATGCACGGAATACAAAATCTACCAATGAAGTGGTTGTTTTAATATTTGGATGGTCTACCATGCCTGCTGGCTCAAACTTAGTGAACACGAATTTCTCTACAAACTCTTCCAATGGAACACCATATTGTAATCCAACTGATATTGCAATTGCAAAACAGTTCATAAAGCTGCGTAATGTAGATCCCTCTTTAGCCAGGTCGATGAATATTTCACCTAGTGTACCATCTGCATATTCACCGGTACGTAAGAATATAACCTGACCGCCAATTTTTGCTTTTTGTGTAAATCCACGACGCTTGGATGGCAATGATTTTTTCTCTACAATTCCGGATAAACGACGCTTTAACTTAGTGTCGGTAGAAGCCGTCATGCGCTTCTGTACTTCCTCTAATAATTCGTCTACAGTTAATTGGCTGAGGTCTACTATATTGGAAGCAGCTGTTTCTGCAACTACTGATTGCTGTGTAGCAGTTTCCTGCACCGCTGTTTCTTCCGTATCTGTTGTATCATCTGTTTTCTTCTTTTTATCAGACTTGTTACTTAAAGGCTGACTCAACTTAGAACCATCACGGTATAAAGCATTGGCTTTAAGACCCAACTGCCAGCTCAACAAATAACAATCAGCAATTTCTTCCACTGTTGCTTCGTTAGGCAGGTTGATGGTTTTAGAGATGGCGCCACTTAAGAAAGGCTGACAAGCGGCCATCATACGAATATGACCATATGCATGAATATATCTTTCCCCTTTATTGCCGCACTTATTAGCACAGTCAAATACAGACAAATGTTCATCTTTTAAGTAAGGAGCTCCTTCAATAGTCATGGTACCACATACATAATCGTTGGCAGCATCTATTTGTTCGTCGGTAAAGCCTAATGCCTCTAACAAGTTAAAGCTCCAATCGCTGTATTGCTCTTCTTTAAATCCTAAACGCTGCATGCACTCATCACCTAATGTAAATCGGTTAAAGATGAATCCTATTTCAAAAGCAGAACGAGCAGCGCCGTTTAATTTTTGAATTTCAGCATCAGTAAATCCTTTTTCAGTAAGGCTTTGGTTATTGATGAACGGCGCATTTTCAAAACTTGCAGCACCTACTGCATATTTTTCAATGGCATCTGCTTCAACAGGACTGTATCCTAAGTTTTTCAATGCCTGTGGAACAGACTGGTTGATGATTTTAAAGTAACCACCACCGCTTAATTTTTTAAATTTTACTAAAGCAAAGTCAGGCTCCACCCCGGTAGTATCACAATCCATCACCAACCCAATTGTTCCGGTTGGAGCAATAACGGTTGTTTGTGCATTGCGGTAACCATATACTTCCCCTAGTTGAACAGCTTCATCCCAGGCTTTGGTAGCTGCTTTCAATAAATAAGCCGGACAATATTGCGCTTTAATACCCTGTGGTTTTATTTCAATACCAACATAAGCTTCAGACGCATCATAAGCAGCTGCGCGATGATTTCTCATTACACGCAACATGTCTTCTCTATTTTCTTCATACTTGGCAAAAGTGCCCATGAAAGAAGCAATTTCAGCAGATGTTTTATACGAAACACCGGTCATGATTGCGGAGATAGCTCCTGCAATGCCACGAGCTTCTTCACTATCATAAGAAATACCGCTGACCATTAGCATAGAACCAAGGTTTGCGAAGCCTAATCCTAATGTTCTGTAATCATAAGAAAGTTGTGCTACTTCTTTAGAAGGGAACTGTGCCATTAACACAGATATTTCTAATACGGTAGTCCATAAGCGCGTAGTATATTCAAAACCATCTACATCAAATATATTGGTATCGTTATCATGAAACTTACGCAAGTTTACAGAAGCTAAATTACATGCAGTGTTATCTAAGAACATGTATTCTGAGCAAGGGTTAGATGCATTGATACGGCCACCTTTAGGGCAAGTATGCCATTCATTAATGGTAGTATCGTATTGTGTGCCCGGATCAGCACAACGCCATGCTGCATAAGAAATTTCGTCCCAAACTTTTTGTGCAGGAATTTTATGCATTACACGACCATCGGTTCTTGCTTTTAATTCCCAATCGCCACCGGCCTCCAATACTTTAAAAAATTCATTAGGTATACGAACAGAGTTGTTAGAGTTTTGTCCGGATACGGTTGCATATGCTTCGCCTTCATAACTGTTGTCGTAACCACCTGCTACCAATGCTGCCACTTTCTTTTCTTCCTGCACTTTCCAGTTAATAAATTCCATTATCTCCGGATGATCTAAATCTAAGCAAACCATTTTAGCTGCTCTTCTGGTAGTACCACCACTTTTAATTGCTCCCGCTGCGCGGTCGCCAATTTTAAGGAAGCTCATTAAGCCGCTGGATGTACCTCCACCGCTTAACTTCTCGCCACTTCCACGGATCTGAGAAAAATTAGTTCCTACTCCTGAACCGTATTTAAATATGCGCGCTTCACGAGTCCACAAGTCCATAATACCCCCTTCGTTTACTAAATCATCGCTTACACTGAGGATAAAGCAAGCATGAGGTTGTGGACGCTCGTATGCGTTGGTAGATTTTTTTAGTTGATTATCGATAGGGTCTACAAAATAGTGCCCTTGTGGTTTACCGGTAATACCATATACTTCATGTAATCCGGTATTGAACCATTGCGGAGAGTTAGGAACACAAGCCTGATTTAAAATACTGTAAACCAATTCATCATAAAATACCTGCGCATCCTTTTCAGATGCAAAATAAGCCCAACGCTCACCCCAAACTCGCCAGCAATGTGCCATACGATGCGCCACCTGCTTAGCACTGGTTTCACGACCAAGGGAACCATCTGGTTGAGGTACCCCGGCTTTACGGAAATATTTTTGAGCGATGATATCGGTTGCAATTTGACTCCATTGTTTAGGAACCTCCACATTATTCATCTCAAACACCTTTTCCCCATTCGGATTTTTAATTACACTATCACGGTAATCATAATCGAACATATCGAAGGGGCTCACCCCATCCTGGGTGAAGCGGCGGCTGAACTGCAGGCCTTTATTAGTGCTAGGGTTTGACATAAGTGGTTTCCTATTTAAATGTATTTTAATGATTCCCCGGGGGTAAACAGTATTTTGTTTGTACGGTTAACGAAAATATCAATACTAAAGCGCAAAACAATTCCTAAATATGCACAGATTGTGGATAAGGAAGGTGAACAATTTTAGAGTTCAAATCCACATTGATTTTGCTTGATTATTAACAATAAAACAAAAATATCTGTAAAAATATTCCTGCTAAATTGATTGTTTTTTCAGTACCGAATCATTATGAAGTGCTTAGAAATTGGCTTTTTTGTGCTTTTCAGCCCTTTACAGATGCCAGAAATTACAAAGCTTCACTAATCTGATAGCTAAATCCTGCTATAAACGAAAACTTTTCTGCATTTTTGCACCTGAATATATTCAAACACTGAATGAAGCAATCTATTTATCACCAATTAACGGAACATAAAAAACTTGGCAAAAAGTCATTTGCGGTATTAATTGATCCGGATAAAGCTGAAAAAAAACAAATTGATCAATTGGTACAACTGGGTCAGGAAGCCAAGGTTGATTATTTTTTTGTGGGGGGTAGTTTAGTGATTGCAGATTCATTAGATGCAACTATTCAGCAAATTAAAGCTGCGTGTGATATTCCGGTAGTACTTTTTCCAGGATCACCATCTCAGTTAAGCAAATATGCCGATGCCTTGCTTTATTTGTCTTTAATTTCAGGCAGGAATCCGGAATTACTAATAGGGCAACATGTACTAAGCGCACCCATTGTTAAAAAAAGTGGTTTAGAAATCATGCCTACCGGATATATGGTTATTGATGGCGGCGCTCCAACAACTGTTTCGTATATTTCTAATTCCGCACCATTACCTTCCGATAAAGCAGATATTGCAATGTGCACCGCTATGGCTGGAGAAATGCTCGGGATGAAGTTAATATATATGGATGCAGGTAGTGGGGCTAGACGACCCATTTCCGAGCAAATGATTGAAAAAGTATCTAAACATATCTCCATACCACTAATTGTTGGAGGTGGCATTACCGAACCGGAAAAAGCTTATTTGAATGGCAAGGCCGGAGCTGATGTAATTGTTGTAGGAAATGCAATTGAAAAAGACCTGAGTCTTATAAAAGAAATCAGCGCTGCAGTGCATTCTACCGCCACCATAAAAGCCTAATCTTTTTTTTATTTATTTAGAACGTGGATATTACTGCAATACCAATTCCACCCTTTTCTATTTAAGAAACATTGAAATTATTTTTTCGGGCAACTTATTTCAACCTGAGAACAGCTATTCTCAATAAGTTTAACGTTTGGTAAACTTTTACCAACAAACTTATGCCATACTTTAAACCTTTCAACAATCCTCCCATCTTAAACAAAAATGAATTATGAAGAGAACTGTTTATATTTTTTTAGTATTAACAAGTATTACTATTGCATTTGTTCAGTGTTCAAAAGAAAGCACTAGTGCAACAACCCCCACAGAAAGTTATACTGCCATTAAAGCAGCTTTCGGCAGCAATATAGATCCAAACAACCTATTGAACTATGCCAACCAAATAATTCCGGATTATATAAAAAAGGATAATACCACCGCAGGTAATTCAATTAGCAATAATAAAGCAACTTTAGGCCGAGTATTGTTTTATGATAAAAACTTAAGTGTTGACAATACGATCTCCTGTGCCAGTTGTCATCAACAGGCCATCGCTTTTTCAGACACTGCGATTGTAAGCCATGGTGTTGCAGGTGGTGTA